>CAZYDZ010000215.1:0-3990 GCA_964646535.1 uncultured Opitutaceae bacterium | reverse complement strand
GGCTGCGCAGATCGTACCATGCTTGTCGCGCTTTCTTATCGGCGGGAACCTGTTGTGCCAACGCGCGTTGGTGATACCAGTTATCCAGAAATTGTAGAAAGTTGTCGGGGCGGATGTGCCGTGCCTTTTCCTGATCCTGTTGTTGGCGTCGTTGTCTTGTGTCGGGATTGTGGATTCCAAAACTGGCGCTGATCAGGATTAATGCCCCAGGGCGGATATCTCGGGTGAGGATGGAACCGAGTAATTGCCTGCCGCCCATGGAGTAGCCCACCGCGATATCGGAGCTTGATGCACCTAGGTGATCCCATAACTCCTGAATATCCTGATACAGGGGAGCGGGATGATAGTCGTGCGGATTGGTAGACAACTCGGATTTGCCATGTCCCAGCAAATCAATCGCCGCCCAACCGGTATCCGGGGGAAGGTGTTTCATGAATGAAACCCAGTCCTGGGAGCAGCCCAGAAATCCGTGCAGGAATATCCAGCGTCGTTTTGCCGCCAACCAGTTGTTTGACGCGTAGTGGTAGCGCATGCCACGCGAGGAAAAGAAGTCTTGGTATAGCTTGGTTCCGCTCATGAATATTCATTCCTGTTGCAGGAACGAGGTGACCACATCGTATAGCGAAGGGGCATCCACGAGAAATGAATCGTGGCCGAAATCCATATCCAGCTCTATATAGCTGGCATTTTTTCGGGCCCGCAGCAGAGAGTAAACGACCTCCCGATTCTGCTCGGGAGGGAACAGCCAGTCGGAAGTGAAGCCAATGACCAGTGTTTTGGCCTGAACCGTGGCAAGTGCGGTATCCAGCGTTTGGGCTCCCTCGCACAGATCAAAGAAATCAAGAGCCCTGGTAAAGTAAAGGTACGTGTTGGCATCAAACCGATTGATGAAGGAGCGCCCCTGATAACGGAGATAACTCTCCACTTCAAAGGTGACATCAAAGGTGTTTTCAGGAGTGTGGTCGGAGCGCACCTTGCGGCCAAACTTCTGATCCATGCCGCGATCTGACAAATAAGTGATGTGAGCCATCATGCGGGCGATGGACAATCCGACGTGCGGCCCATGGGTATCTGTGTATTCTCCTCCCTGCCAGTTGGGGTCCTGCATGATGGCACAGCGGCCTACCTCGTTAAAGGCAATCGCCTGTGGCCCCTGTCTGTGAGTGGTGGCCATTGGGATTGCCCGTTCGACAAAGTCAGGGTATTGTTTGATCCATTGTAACGCCTGCATCCCCCCCATGGAGCCGCCGATTACACTGTGCAGACGCGGTATTTCCAGATAGTCGATCAGTAGTTTCTGTGCCCGTACCATATCCCGTATGGTGATGGCGGGAAAAGAGAGATGGTATGGTTTCCCTGTTTGCGGATTGGTGGATGATGGCCCCGTGGAACCCTGGCAGCCACCGAGGCAGTTGCTGCAAATGACAAAAAAACGGCGCGTATCCACCGCCTTGCCTGGCCCGATCAGATTATCCCACCAGCCTGGTTTGCGATCTTCCACGCTGTGAAATCCTGCGCAGTGGTGATCGCCGCTCAACGCGTGACAGATCAGGATGGCATTGGTGCGTTCTGCGTTGAGTTCACCGTAAGTTTCATAGCGGAGGGTGAACTCAGGGATGTCTTGTCCGCTTTCAAAAGTGAACGGCTGCCTGTAATGAAAATCCTGATACTGGACCAGTCCGACACTGTTGGCTGGCAATTGACTGGATTCAGCGCTGTTTTCCATGACTAGACAATGGATATGAACCTTGCTGAGCTTCCTGTCAAAGAGAACTCAGGATTCTTCCAGTAATGCGTCGTCGATATCGTAGTTGCAATGTACCCGCTGAACGTCGTCCAGCTCTTCCAGTTTGTCGATCAAACGCAGAATTTGACGCGCAATTTCGGCATCGGATACGGTAACCAGGTTATTGGGCAGATAGGTGAGTTCCGAGCTGTCGGGCGCAATACCTGCTTTTTCCAATGCCGTGGATACGGCATCGTAAGCGGAGATGGGGCAGAGGATTTCAAAATGGTCTTCGTTGTCCTTGATATCTTCCGCACCTGCTTCCAGCGCGATTTCCATTAGCCGGTCCTCGCTGCTTTTGCTTTTGTCGATGAGGAATTGGCCCGTGTGCTGAAAATTGAATGCCAGCGCACCACTGCCTGCGAGATTGCCGCCTGCCTTGGTGAAGGTACTGCGAATCTCAGAAGCGCTGCGGTTCTTGTTGTCGGTGGTGACTTCCACAATGATGCCGACCCCGCCAGGCGCATAGCCTTCGTAAATGAGTTCCTCATAGACCACGCCTGGCAACTCTCCCGTGCCTTTTTTGATTGCCCGCTCGATATTGTCGGAGGGCATGTTTGCCGTTTTGGCCTTGAGAATCAGGGTGCGGAGGCGGTTGTTGGTGTCAGAGTCTCCACCACCTGATTTGGCTGCGATCGTCAGTTCCTTGGAGAGAACACTGAAGATTTTACCGCGTTTGGCGTCAATGGCGGCTTTGTGTCTTTTGGTTGTGGCCCATTTACTATGTCCTGACATGTGTTGAAATGAGGTTGGCGGTTATTTTTTCTTTTTGGACTTTTTGCCAGGTGCTCCAGGGATGACAACCACGTCTCCCACTGGATCCTTGCGGCGGTTGGTCAGGTACTGTTGCAGGATAGTGAGCAAGTTTTGCACTGTCCAGTAAAGCACCAGACCCGAGGAAAAACTGTAACAGAAAATCAGGAAGATGAAAGGCATGAATTTGAAGATCTTTGCCTGTGCATTGTCCATGCTCATGGGTGTCATACGCATCTGGTAGAACATGGTAATGCCCATCAGAAGAGGCAGGATATTGATCGGGAAGCCGCCGATGGTGGCAATTGTGTCGGGCTGGGAGAGATCCTTGATCCAGAATATAAATTCAGCGTAACGCAGCTCCGTTGCACTGCGCAGCATCCAGAACAGGGCGAAAAAGATCGGTATCTGCACCAGGATGGGCAGGCAGCCTGCCAGTGGATTTACCTTGTTGGCGCGGAACAGCTTGAGAGTTTCCTGCTGCAGTTTCTGCTGGTTGTCCTTGTACTTTTCGCGCAGCTCTTTGAGGGGAGCCTGTATTTTGGACATCTTTTTGGCTGACTTTGCTGCCTTGGCGGTCAAGGGCCAGAGCAGTAGTTTGATCAGCACAGTGACCAGGATAATGGCAACGCCGTAGTTTGGAATCACCGAGTAGAACCAGTTCATCAGGGTCAGCAGCAGTTTGCTAATTCCACCGAAGAAGCCGAATTGCATGATCAGGTCCTGATGTTCCCCTAGTCGTGTCAGGCGGCTGTACTCCTTGGGGCCAACGTAAAAGCGGGATTCCTGGACCAGTGGCTGGCCTGGTTCCACCGCGAATGGATTGAATTCCACATTTCCTGTAATCCCTTCGCTGCCATCGGGAAACTGTTCGTTTGCGGCAAAAGGAACCGGTTTGGCGTAAAAGCCCTGCGCGGGGCTGTCAGGCGTGAGTACAGAAGTGAAATATTGGTTTTTCACGGATGCCCATACCACGGCGGTTTGTTTTGCCATGCTGGGTTGGGCTGGGCGTCCCTGTCCAATGAACGACCAAAAACCGCCCCCCTTGAACGAGGAAGCCTTGGTGAACTCCGCATCGCTACCGTCATAATAGCCGAAATTGAGGAATTCTCCGTATGAATCACTGGTGACTGGCTCGGCAGTCCCCAGGCTGAACGCAAAGCGACCGGGGTGAGTAGGTTTTTCACCGTTGTTGATCAGTTCTGTCCGATGAATGATTTCGTATGGCTCCCAGGCGGGTTTGCCATTGGCTGGTGTCTGCGCAATTTCATAAGTGCGGCGCAGGATCAGGCCGTTGGGCAAAGCTCCTTCCAGAACTACCCGATAACCACCGTTGGGCGTATTGTCGCGCCCCACTTCGTGAAATGTGCCAAGCCAGGGCTGCCAACTGATTCCTTGATCCAGGGTAATCATCCAGTCGAGCGCGGGAGTGGTGGAGCCTTCATTGAAAG
>CAZYDZ010000214.1:0-4035 GCA_964646535.1 uncultured Opitutaceae bacterium | reverse complement strand
CCTGGAGGGTTTTGGGGTAGAGAGGGGAGGTATCGTGGGAGGGATAATCAAGCAGAAAAACGATCATCTGACGGGAAATAGGGAGGACAGGCTGGGCCTGTACTTTGACGGGAAAAGCCATGCGATGGGCATTGGCAGGCAAAAATTATTGCCTCCTGAAATCTTGTACGAGGGAGGGATGCAGAGTTTCTGGTTTCCCATGGATGTGTTGCTGGTGAAGCCGTGGGAGAATCCAATGGGGACTTATTATCGATACCGCTGGGATGAGCATACACCGAACAGGGATAGTCTGATCTGGGACTTCTCGAAAGTGTTGGAGGTTGGCGATATGCACCCGGTGCTGACGGTGCAGGCATACCATCCCGATCCTTATTATGTGTCGTCTGACGCAGTGACCGTGCGCTATTACGCAAACGCCCCTGAAATACGATATTCCCGATTGGATGGCTCCGCCTCCAACCAATTCTCACGGCAGGAATTAGCACACGGGAACAATCCCGTGGTCTTGTCGCTGGTGAGCGAAATCCCCGAGTTATGGCAATTACACTACACATTGGATGGCAGCGCTCCCAGTCTCGACAGCCCATTGTATACGGGTGGGTTTACTCCCGACATGTCATCGGGACGAGATGTGTTGCTGCGCGTGAAAGCCTACTCTGTGAATGGTCGGTTCCCTGCAAGTGAAGAATTGCAGATATATCTGCAACCGAGCCATGTTGTGCTGACCCTGACGATAGAGGAGTCGGGGGAATATCCTTTTTCTGCACCTGCCGACTGGGGGGTGAACCAACTGAACATGGAGCCTGGAGATACGGATGTTTTATGGGGTGAGGAGGTGTTGCTGGAAGCGTCGCCTGCGCATGGCTATCAGGTCGAATGGGAAGGCGTGGATCGCATGGAAGGAAACCGTGCCTGGGTGACAATGGATGCCAACCGTGTGGTGCGCGTAGTGTTTCACCTGGGGACTTCCGTCGTCATCTATGATGAGAACAATCAACTTCGTGCTGAAGACCGTTTCCGCTATAGGAGCCAGGAAGGAGAATGGAGCGAATGGATGGGGGCGCCAGCAGTGCTGGATATTCCCGCGGGTGAATCGCGTTGGGAGTTTGAAATTGAAGATCGGTCATCGCTGGGTGAATACCGCTCCCTTTACCCGATTAGAAACTACGTCAGGGGAGAAAGTTCTTCTCCTTTGGTGGTGTTGTACAGCCGATACCCGCTGCCGCGGGCAGTATGGAATGTCGCGGGTGAATACTGGTGGGAGGTGCCAGAGGATGCTCCCGAACAGGTTTATGTGGAGATGATCGGCGGTGGCGCTGCAGGAGGAGCAGGCTGGGTGTCACGCGGCAGCCACTGGGATGGTATCAGTGGCAAAAGCATCCCCTTTCAGGTGCGTCTGCAGGCGGGAGGAGGGGGAGGCTCTGGAGAGCTGAGAAAAGGTGTGTTGACTGTGAACAGGGAACACGAGGTTTATGTTCGCGTAGGAGCAGGCGGAAGGGCCTCCAATGAATCGGAATTGATTTTTGATGGAACGGGCTATCGGGTGGTGGATGATTCTGTTTACCAGACAGAGGATGGTTCAGATGGTATCAGGAAATCTTCTGTTCAGTCGTATCCCGCTGTGGGGCGCGGGGGAGACTCGCAGGTGTCCACAATGGAGTGGATGCTGGCGTCCAATGGTGGACGCGTCGCGTACAACACCGAATATGCGAACGGCAATATCCTCGGCTATGTTCACGGTGGTGACGGTGGTTTCGGGGGAGGCGCAGGAACCATACTGGAAGGTGGCAATGAGATACAGGGGCCGATTGCTTCGGGCAGCCCGTTGCATCCCGCAGGAGGCAAATCCCTGTCCAAAGGGTTTATTTTTTATCCGTTTTCGATTCTGGAGTTTGCTCACGGGGGGATGTCTGGCGCTCCATTGTGGTGCCTGTCCAATGTCTATGACTCGCGTTACGACAGAAAGGGGAGTATGGGTGGATCAGGGTTGGCCGTTGCCAGAGACAAGGCTCTTGGACTGTATCCTGCGTATGAGGAAGGGGGAAGAGGCACCTGGGTATCGTTGGCTTGGGTGATTAAACTGATTCCGTCTCCAGCATGGATAGGGCAGATTTACCGTTATTCACCGGCAACGGAATACACGGGATGGTACTCGCTTGCCGATCAGCAGAACAGGCATTTGACGCTGTTGGATTTTGTATTTGCCGGGGGTGGCGGCGGCGGAGTGTGGTTTAAGGATTCTTATTTGCAGCTATCTCCCGATGCCAATGTCATTGTTAATGAGGCGGAACGGGGATGGTATGCCGTCACCTGGGCTAATGTGTACGCGGCTGTGGAGCCTCGTGGGTATTACAATACCGCAGGGGAAGGCGGAAGTGGTTATGGTGCAGGCGGTGGCGGCGCCAGCAGTCCCTGGTCCAACCCTTCAACATGGCAGGCTGGCAAGGGGGCATTGGGTCATTTTATCATGCAGCCGCCAGCGATCGCCCTGCGTAATCCGTTGAATCAGCTTCCCTCCAGGGGGCTGTTTTCCCAAGTGGGTGCCGAGGTGAAAATGCCCTCTGTGCCGTTGCCGAATGCTCGTGGCATGATAGGTCCACCAGGGGGTGCGGGTGCGGATGGTCTGGTTGTAATCTACTATTGAATTTTAAAGGAGGTGGAAAATGTGGTGGAGAAGTGTGAAAGAACTGTTCAGTGGCAAGGCGTTTGTGCCTGATGAGGAAGATATCGACTTCCCCTTGAACATGCGCCTGCGCGGGAAGCCATTGTTGGTGGTTCAGCAGAAGAACCAAACCGTTTTGTGCAGGGTGGTTAAGCAGAACAGAAGTAAGGAATGGGTAGTGATTCATGCGGAGGATGTCGTATGGGATGCCGATTCTGTGCGCAGTTGTTGGATGCGGTTGCAGATCAATATGAAGGTGGAGCATGCAGTATGGGTGGATGATGGCGAGTGGGAAGCCCATGAGAGTCGTATGTGTTGGAAGGAAAGCGGACATGATTTACAGAATGCCCTGGCTGCGGGAAAAATCATTCCTGCGGAGGAAAATGAAAAAGGGAGAATCTATGCACCTGTGGTGGCGCCGTCTGGAGAGGTATTTCTTTTTTCAATACGCAGGGATCGCATGGAAGCCGCTGTTTCCCTTTTGCAGGAATGTGGTTATCGGGTGGTAAGAACAGGTATTGTAATGGCCATGACATGCCGTTGTCTGTTACCGCGGATACTTTCTTCCGATGTTTCGCCGAAGTACTGGATAATTGTTTCGGAGGGAAGCGTGCTGATGTTATATCAGAATTCGGGGCGGGTGAAACAGGTGGGACAATGGTGTGGTAATGCGGGGGAGGATGCCCGCATGGAATTGTATGAGCTGTGGAGTGGGCGCATGAAGGACAAACTGGCAGATGTCTGTTGGGTGATGGCGGATGCTGAATACGAACCGCATGAGTTTCCCGACCGAAGGAACCTGCATCTGCACATGAGCCTGGTTGTGGGGGAGAATCCTGTTATACAGTGGGATCCATCAGGAGATATTCAGCCAGAGCTGCGCCAGGGCCTGCCGCAGGTGAGACCGTGTTTATCCTGGCGCTGGAAAATGACATGGCGGTTGGTGTTGGCAGCGTATGTGGGCTTGTTTGCGTGGTGGGGCTATGAGTTATGGCAGGGGCGTCTGCTGACGCGGGAAAGGCAGGTGTTGCTATATGAAGAGGAGCATATACGCCACAGCCTCACCGATCTGCGGACGGAGAGTAAGGAATTAATGGATGAGCAGGACGGGGCGCGGCGTATCGGCGCCTGGGTTCGTTCCCTGATTTATACGCAGCAACTGGTTCCAGTCCTGACGTCGGCGCTCCCCAGTGGAATCAAGTTGCGAGATTTGACGCTGCGATTGTTTGAGGGACAGCGTCAGGTTGAGATTGTTGTGGAGATGAACGGAACTCCTCAACTGTTGTCCCAGGCATCCCCTTTGTTGATTCGTCGCTTGGAGGAGTCTGGGTTTCAGATGGTATCTCTGGATCAGTCGGATTCAGGGGAAGGGA
>CAZYDZ010000213.1:0-4090 GCA_964646535.1 uncultured Opitutaceae bacterium | reverse complement strand
AGGTCACTCCGTTTGCCACGTTTTCAGGAGTGACCTGCATACCGTCCAGATTAATCTGAAACAAGTCGGGAAAGCCGCTGCGGTGAAATGTGGTAAAAAGAATGGAAAGGCCGTCCGGCGACCAACGTGGTGTACGCACCGTCGAATGATAATTGGTCAGTTTGCGGGTTTGGTCAAACAGCAGATTGGTCTCAAAAATCTCCTTTGAATCACCCCCATTCATTTGCCCTACAAAGGTAATTTTTCCATCAAAGAAGCCAGGGTTGCCAGTCAGGTAACGAACAATCTGATCGCCGGCCTTCAGCAGGGCGTCCATCTGATTGCGTCCTGTAACCGCTCCTGTAATGGGAGTGCCCCCCATACCACTGATACGAAATGCCATCTGTTGATTGGATACGGCCTGTAACTGAACAACCAACATACCCGATTGGGAGGTAGGACGCACCTGTAGTCCCCCATGCATTTGAAACAACCGTTGGGCGGTACGCTGTAAATTTACATCCACAGCATCAACGTAGATATTCACTCCCTTGCTCTTACCGACAATCGGATCAATCTGTGCAGACAAGCCCAACACGCAAAAACAAGGCAGCACCGCCCAGCACAGGCATCTCAAGCCAACCCACAGTGCGTTCCAATTCATTCTCCAAAGGCTTCCAGGCGTATGATTCATCATAGTTAATTACGAATAGAATGATCTTCCCACAGGAAATCATCGGATATGGGAAAGGGTCAAACTAGAAAAGAGAAAAGAACCAGTACCCTCACAATCCGAGCAACATTGAAAAAGCATGGGAAATGTGCTTCGTTGATCCCTGATGCAACCACAGGAAAGCCGACCTACCGCAACCGAACTGATTTCTCAATGGGTATCCTGGAGTCGCCAGGTATCCGAATCACAAGTAAAACTACAGGCATGGGGACAACGGGATCCCTACCCATTAATCGGATTGGAAATCGGCAGTCAGTCTCCGAAGCATCCCTGTGTCTATATCTCTGCGGGCGTACATGGAGATGAGCCCGCAGGCGCCCTGGCTCTGCTTGAATGGGTCCAACAACGGTATCAGGAATTACCTGGAATCTGGTATCTGGCTCCATTGGTCAACCCCAGCGGATGGGACGCAGGGACAAGAGAAAACGCAGATGGTGTCGATTTGAACCGCAACTACGGAACGCCACGCAGCATTGAAACGCGTCAACAGCAACGTTGGCTGGAAACCCTACCCGACATTTCCCTGTTTGCCAGTTTGCACGAAGATTACGAGACCGACGGGTTTTACCTTTATTGCCTTAACCAGCCCGCACTCGGAAGCCAGATTGTTGACGCCGTCTCGCAAGTAATGCCTATTGAACAAAATCAGGCAGACGGACACCCGCTGACAGCGGGGCTGGTGCAAACACTGGATCCAGACGAAGTGATACGGGAAATGGGCGATTCCCTGCCTGAAGCGCTCTGGTTTTATCAACGCTTTCGTTGCTTGAACCTAACCACGGAAACCCCCAGTAGCCGCCCGCTCAACGAACGCATTAAAGCACAAAAGTGCGCGCTGGATACATTACTGAAATACCTGACAGAGATTTACTCTACCGTGTAAGAGAAATCCTCAATGACAGGATTGGACAGCAGATCGCGTGAAATCTGCTCAATCTTCTGACGCAACTCTGGCGTATCCTTCCCCTCCAGTTGAAAGGTAATGGTCTTACCCACGCGCACCTGACTGGCTTCAACCAGCCCGAGAGAATGGATCGCGTGCTCAACCGCAACTCCCTGCGGATCAAGAACGGTTTTCTTGGGAGAGACAAATACAGTAACTTTCACAGCTTATTTATAGAGCCTAGCTCTCCGCGCAAATCAAACCTATTCGCTCTTTCGCAACAAAAATGCGCCCCCCCCATCGTGCCCCGTTTCGTGGGGAAACCACCGCATTCCCTCAACCTGCCGCCATTGTCGATGTTTGTCCAGGAACTCCGCCACCCGCTGTTCATTCTCCTCCTGCTCAATGGAGCAAGTACTGTAGAGCAACAGCCCCCCTGAGTTTACCCATCCCGCAGCGGCAACCAGCATTTGCTCCTGCAGGATCGCCAGTTCCCGCATATTTTCAGGACTCAACCGATAACGCACTTCTGGTTTGCGCGCCATCACCCCTGTGTTGGAACAAGGAGCGTCTACAAAAACCATATCCCAACTCACAGGCAACCCGTGACTGCGCAAGGTTTCCTGAGTCAATCCCGTGACATCCTGCCCCAGACAGCGCACAGTCTGCCCAGCCTGGTACCGCAACAGGTTTTTCTGCAACAGATCCAATTTGGCTCCCGGCAAATCCACCGCCAGATGAGTGCTGACATTCCTGAGGATTCCGTTTCCCTTTCTACGCGCTTCGGCCAGCAACAGCGATTTCCCGCCAGGGCTGGCACACCACTCCATCAACGAGGCATCCTTAGGTAAACGTATATGCTCCGCAGCGCTATCCAGCAGACTGACCGCTAAACGGGTGGCTGGGTCCTGAATGTAGGCCATGCCCGATTCCAACCACTCCTTCCACACCCCAACATCGCCATGCAATTCATAGAAACCAGCCCACGGGGATGGCAATAATTCAACAGGAACAGGCTCATCCGCTATCCAGCGCAAGTACACGGGGGATATCTGCTGATTCCAGGTCAACAAACGAACTGTTGCTTCCTTGCCGAACTCGCTCAACCAGCGCTGAACCAACCAATCCGGATGGCTCCAGGCCAGCCCCCAGGTTTGTTCCAACTCCCGCCAACGACGCAACAAATCTTCCCCTTCACGCAAAACCCGCCGCAATACTGCGTTGACCAAGCCTGCTTCCGCTTTCGAAAGGATCGTACGGGCCAGTCTCACCCATTCGTTTACCTGAATGGGACGACTCTCCTCACGAGCATTCCACACCACTGCAATGGATGCCAGTAACAACGCGCGAATCTTGCGGCGTGGCGGCTTGACGCAATACAGTCGTATCCACTCATCCCATACCCGATATCCGCGCAGGAAACCAGAGAACCACGAGGTCAGCACACGATATTCCGTCCGTTCCAGCGGTCCCAGTTCAGCCAACAAATCCGACCGTTTCCCGCCATGCTCCAGCCATACGGACACTAAACCGACCAGGTGACTGCGAACACGTTCCCCGTTTAGCCCCTGTGGCCTCATGAATTTTCTCTCACATCACCTTGCTGACCCGACAACCACACACCTACTTGATCCAGAATATCCTCAAGCGTTGCCAATTTCCCTTCTCCTTCGTAGCCACAGGCCAGCATGCCTCTGTCTGGCTCCACAAAATAGTGCCCTCGCTGCTTCAAGGTGTCCACATTGTTGCGCGTGGCCGAATGTGCCCACATCTTGCCATTCATCGCAGGCGCCAACGCCACTGGAGCCCTGGTTGCCAGATAAATACAAGTCAGCATGTCGTCCGCCAATCCACAGGCAAAACGGGCCAGGGTACTGGCAGTGGCCGGCACCACCAGCAACAGATCCGCTCGATCAGCCAAGTCAATATGTCCGGGCTTCCATTCCCCCTCTCCCTCTTCCCACAAGTCCACAGATACGGGATTGCGAGCCAATGTCTGTAGCGTGAGGCGTGGAATAAAACGCTCCGCAGAAGCGGTCAACACAGGAAACACCTGTGCGCCCCGCTTCACCAGCATACTGGTTAAATCCGCCGCCTTGTACGCGGCGATGGAACCCGTCACACCAAGTACCACCGTTTTGCCCGCGTATGGATTGTCCGCAACACTACTCATAAACCGCTACTCTACAAAGTTTTTACTCAGACCGCAAAATGAAACTTTTCCCTCAATCCGATGGGGCCTTATATGTAGGAACGGCTTTACGCCGCAACTAAACCAACCCGCCGTTCGGGTCGCGGAGTAAAGCCGTCCCTACAAATTCAGCACCTGGCCCGATTCGCAAGGATCCCCTGCACAAGCAGAATAGCTTTGTCATGAAACGAAATATGTACCATAAATAAACGCTTCCATGCAAAAGCAACCAATCACCAAGTACCGTCCATTTCCCACCATCGATCTGAAAGATCGGCAGTGGCCGGACCGGCGTATTGAAAAA
>CAZYDZ010000212.1:0-4108 GCA_964646535.1 uncultured Opitutaceae bacterium | reverse complement strand
TACGGCCCGTTGCAGACACAATCCCCATTGTCACAGTCAATCCGACTTGTAACGGATGCCCCACCGCAAACACCACATCCCCGACACGCAGGCGATCACTGTCAGCCAAAGCCAGTGCGGGCAAATGCTCACCGTCAATGCGGATCACCGCAACATCCGTTTTTTTGTCTGAGCCAACAATGGTTGCCGTAAACTCGCGTCCATCCGTTAAGCGTACTTTCACCTCGTCCGCGCCTTCGATCACATGATTATTCGTGAGAACATAACCGTCTTTGGTGACAATCACGCCAGAGCCGAGCCCCAATGGGCGGCTTTCCTCGCGGCCTGAATTCCCTCCACCTTCGCCAGGAACTTCGTCTGGAATCCCGAAAAAGCGGCGAAACATAGGATCATTGAAAAAGGGATGCCCCTCCAGGCTGTTCTGACCAGCCCGCACCTTTTTGGTGGAGAATACGGAAACCACACCTGGCGTCACATTTTCCAGCACATCGGCGTAGCTGGTAACGGCTCCGTTGGCAACATCCTTGATCGGGGTCTCGTCTACAATCAACTGAGGGGGCGGATGACCTTTTCCTCCATTTTCAGAGTCTTTTCCTTCCTGTAAAGAATACAAGGTCAGGAAAAAACCAGCCAATATCAGAATCGTGGCAAAGGTAATACGCTTCATACGTTGATTAGATTCCATTGGAATAGTATCGGAAAACGATAATGAACAATTAGCCAAACTGTACACAATCCACAAGGGATTTCCAGCCCACAACGCATTTTTATTTTAGTCATACCACCTTGCGCCCGTTTCCGCTTGTGCTTCAACGATTCCATGCAAGAATGATTCATCGGTGATTTTTGTATACGAAAACGGAGCTGCTGAAGCCGGCATTTCCCCTGCCTTACGTACCTATATGAAAGGATTTGCCCCGGATGGCTGGGTAAACGCCTATCCAGGTCTGACAGCGCGTCCGCAACAGGAGGAAATGGCACAGGAGATTGCACGGGCATTGGATGCCGAACAGTCGTTGTTATTTGAGGCGGGCACGGGAGTCGGCAAAAGCCTGGTCTACCTGCTCGGCTCAATCCTGCATGCGAAAAGCCAATCACGCAAAGCAGTGGTCTCCACCCATACCATCGCACTACAGGAACAGATCCGCTACAAGGATATCCCGCTCTGCCGCAACATTCTCGCCGCCAATCCCGACACCGCGCAGTATGCAAACTTCAGGGTGGCATTTTTAGTCGGGCGCAGCAATTACCTCTGCCCAACCCGTCTTACCCACACCATATCCAATCAGACTGAGTTGTATCAAACAGCGGAACAGGAAGCGCTCGAACGGATTGTACACCAGTTATCTGAATACAAGGATGGCTTTTACACAGAAATTCACCCGGCGCCTGCACTGGAAATATGGGATTCCATCAATGCGGATTCCTCCACCTGTAATCGCAAACGCTGCTCTCCCGAATCCTGTTTTTATCAGAAAGCCAAGGCGGCGGTGCAGGCTGCCGACCTGGTTATTCTCAATCACAGTCTGCTATTCTCATTGATTCAGGCGGGGGCATCGCCAGAGCAAGGAAAAGGAATACTCTTTGCCAATGATTTTTTGGTGCTGGATGAAGCGCATACAGTCCCTGATATTGCGACAGAACACTTTGGCATGCGGTTGAGTTCCCTCTCCATAGACCGAATGCTCAAGGGATTATACCACGAACGCAGAAAGCGCGGCTTACTGGTAAAATACGGATCAACAGATGATATCCGCAGCGTACAGGATTCGCTGCTCGCACTGCGTGACTTCACGCATGATCTGCAGCAACGTTTTTTTCAGACCCGCACATGGCAGCGTATACGCGAACCCGATAATTCGGTGCTCCCGTTGGCTGTGCATCTGAGAGCCACACTGAAGTGCGTTGAACGTGTAATGGATGCCCTGGAATCGGGTATGGCGCGCGACGAGATGCTGGATCAGCGCAACCGCCTGCACTCTATAATCGTATCTCTTGAAACTTTTTTCCAAGGCGAGGAAGAAAACAATGTACACTGGTTGGAGACATCCGGCAAAAGACAGCAATCCATTTACTTCCGCACCGCACCGCTTGATGTGGCGCCTGCGCTGCGCAGAGCCCTGTTTCAACGGCAAACGAGTGTCATCCTGACCAGCGCCACACTCTCCCTCGGTGATCAGATGGAGAATTTCCGCAAACGATCAGGAGCACAGCAGGCCCTGGGCCAGGTCGTACAATCACCTTTTCCCTACAGGGAAAACATGCGTATCTTCTTGTCCGATGAGCCTGCTCCACAGACACAGGAATACCGTCTGGAGGTATGCCGTACAGCCGAATACATCGCTCGAATCGCCTGTACGGGTAGCGGAGGCACGCTGGTTCTCTTTACCAGTTACTCCGATCTGAGTGCGGTACACGACCGTTTGGCCAATTGGACTGAACAGCAGCTTCCTACCATTTTCAGGCAGGAAAGCGGGCTTTCCCGCACACAATTGCTCGATCTGTTCAAGCAGACACCTGGCAGCATCCTGCTCGGAACGGAAAGTTTCTGGACAGGCATAGATTTACCGGGGGCTCTGCTGACCAAACTCATTCTACCCAAGCTCCCCTTCCGCAATCCCCAACAGCCAGTGCCCCAGGCGCGTCAGGAATGGTTGATCGAACAAGGGAAAATTCCCTTCATTGACTGGTCGCTACCCGAAGCTCTGCTACAATTTCGTCAGGGAGTCGGACGTCTGATACGCGGCATGGAAGATCGGGGGGCCTTGTTTTTACTCGATTCCCGCGTGCTTCACAAGACCTATGGCAAACGTTTTCTCGACGTCCTCCCGCACAATCATTACGTTAAGGGGAATCTGACCACCATAGCCAATTCACTCAGTCAGTGGCAGTCCTTCCTGTAGTCTGGTTATGAAACTTTTATCATCTGGTTTTTCTCACATCGGCCACGTGCGTCAATGGAATGAGGATGCTTTTCTCAATGTGGACGAGCTGGGTCTGTACGCTCTGGCTGACGGACTTGGCGGAATGCCAGGCGGGAAAATGGCCAGCAACCAGGTCATCGAACACCTGGAACGGTGGTTTACTCAAAATCATGATTTTTTCCGCCCCACTCCCGATGCCTGGCGCCAACTATGGGAACGACTCAATGAATCCCTCAAGGAGCAGGCAATCAAAGAGAAAATCCCTCATCCTGTCGCCACTACACTGGCGTTGTTGTATGTCCAACAATCAACCGTATGGTGGTCACACCTCGGAGACAGCCGTATTTATCGTATGAGAAACCAACGTTTACAGCGACTAACCCGCGATCATACGTTGTTCGAAAAATTTATCGACAATCCACAGGATCCCGATGTGGCCGATGTCCCTGAAGGGAACTTGCGCCACACACTCACCCGCTGCCTCGGAGCCGATCAACCATTTGACGCGGAAATCGCCTCCGATACCCTACTGGTCGGAGACCGCTTTCTGCTCTGTTCGGACGGCGTCTGGTGGCCGCTCGGTGAGAACCGCATACAACGGATTCTCAGTGAGCATCCCACACCTGAAGCCGCTGTACTGTCCATCGAGAAAGAATCATTGGATATTGACGGTACTGACAATCTGTCCGCCGTTGTCATTCATGTCCAGGAGTGAGTATCCACCGTTTCTCTAACTTCAATATACCACCATGACGACATCCCGCAGCGATCTGTTCCGTGAGAAAGTCAGACAATCTCCCAATAATCTCCTGTTTCGTTTCAGTCTTGCCCAAGCCTGCTTTGAGGAAGAGGACTTCCCTGGAGTCATCGAAGCCATTCAACCCTGTCTGGAACAGCGTCCCGACTGGATGCTCGCCCGTATCCTCTACGGCCGCGCACTGTTGCAACAAGACAACACCTCTCTCGCCAAACAGGAATTGAATGAAGCCCTGCGACTCGCCCACGAACAAAACCATGAAGCCCCCGCTGAAGAATTGATCCAACTGCTGAGCGAAATTCCCTGAGGTGTATAAAAACCCAATAAAATGCGTGCCGTTGGTGGGATTTGCTGGCAAGCTGGGCGATCTGCATGAATTCGACATCTGAACTCAGTCTGTTTCTCGACTGCAGCGGTCCTGGCATCA
>CAZYDZ010000211.1:0-4135 GCA_964646535.1 uncultured Opitutaceae bacterium | reverse complement strand
CTCTGTGCGAAGAGCAAGGGATTTCGAGAGCAGAGGCGGTTCGCAGGGCTCTTGCGGACATGCTGGATCGTCAAAAGAAAATGAGTCGTGAGGCCGCCTTTGGCGCATGGAAACGCAAGAAAATAAACAGTCGCACCTTTATCCACAATCTGCGCAAGGAATGGGAATCATGAAGGCCTTGATTGATAGCGATGTCCTCATTGACTACCTGCAGGGGGTACGTGAAGCCAAAACAGAGATGAGCCGGTATAGCCAAGTCTTATACTCGGTAGTGTCATGGATGGAAGTGATGTGTGGAGCCGAATCCGAGGAAGAACGTGAAGCTGCAGAAGCCTTGTTCGAGTCGATGAAGAGAATCGATATCTCACTGGAAATTGCTCGCAAGGCGGTCGAAGAAAGGAGATCACGGAAACTGAAATTACCGGATGCGATCATTGTTGCCTGTGCCGACCATGAAGGTTGCATCCTGGTAACGAGAAACATCAAGGATTTCAAAAAAGACGACCCCCGAATACGGATACCGTATTCGGTTTAACCTCTTTCAATACCTCCTTAAAACATATCTCCACTGATCAGCCATGTCCAACATGCCGCGAAGGCGCAACCAACGACCCATATACTGTATCTGACTTTTACGATGTGCTTTCGATAATCCGATAACTGAATCAAGATGTCAGGAATATAAGCTGCGCAATATAGAACGTTAGCAATCACCCCCAAAATAAACAGCCCCACGGCCAACCGATCCCATGACCAACCGCAGCATCCTCCGAGATCCTTATATCCGTGATAGAAGGTGATGCCCAGTAGAATCAGGTTGTACACAATACGCATTCGCTCCCAGAAACGTATGGAACTCGTAATCACCTGGGAAAATGCGCGCGCGGTCTCCTTCAGTTCGCTGTTCATCGTAGGCACAGGCTAATCTCCAGTCTAACAGGGTCAATAACAACCAACGCCATCCTGCAAGATCGCTGTCTTTTCTGCGCTAATCTGCGCCATCTGCGGTTTTCTTCTTTTGTGCCTCGTGGTGAAAAAGAGGCTTACCACAAGGACACAACGCCACAAACGGACGAGACGGAGCTCGTCCCTCCAACTCAGATCTTCGCGACTTCGTGTCTTCGCGTGAGCTCTTTCTACGTTTTTCCTTGCTTCTCTGTAGCTACAAAACCGCCCGCTGTCGCAAGCGCTTGGTTTCCCGGGCCATCAGGAGGACCAAGGCCAGACCGACGATGTACGCGCCGCCGAACAGGTAGAGACTCATGCTGTAGCTTTGGGTGCGTTCATAGACAAACGCGCTGAGCATGGGGCCGACGACACCGGCGGCGGCCCATGCGGTGAGCAGGTTGCCGAGGATGGCGGAGAGTTGCTTGACGCCGAAAACATCGCCGATGTAGGCGGGCATAAGGGCAAAGCCGCCACCGTAGCAGGAAATGATGAGGCAGACGGCGACTTGAAACAGCAACGGCGAGGAAAGACTGGGAAGGGTCCAGAACAGGACAAGCTGCAATACACAGAACAATCCGAACGTGCCGCAACGTCCGAGGTAGTCGGACAGGGACGACCAGCCGATTCGGCCAAGACCATTAAAGAGTCCCATCAGACCCACCATGGTCGCTGCGGCCTCTGGTGTAAGCCTGGCGATTTCCTGCGACATTGGAGACGCGGCGGAAATGAGGGCAATGCCGCAGGTGATATTGATAAACAGCATGCACCAGAGATAGTAAAAGCGTCGTGTGCGCAACGCCTCCAGCGAAGTGAGTTGGACAGGGTCCTGACGCAGTTTTTGTGCGGGCTGCCCGGCCGTTGTTTGCATGCCCGCAGGAAGCCATCCGGCTGGCGGCGGCGCCAGGTAGCGGGCGGAGAGGGTCATCACCACCAGATAAACCAGTCCAGCACTGATACAGGTCGCAGCCAGACCGAAAGACTCGATCAGCAGGACAAACACTCTACTGGCGAACAGAGAGCCGAAACCGAAACCCATCACGGCGAGTCCGGTAGCCAGCCCACGGCGATCCGGGAACCATTTCACCAGCGTAGAAACCGGACAGATATAACCCACCCCCAAACCGATGCCGGCAATCACTCCGTAGCCGAGATAAAACAACCAGAGTTTTTGCGACATCACAGCGACCCCAGCCAGTATTAATCCAGACGAATAAAAAATCGCGGCAATCTGTCCACTCATCCGCGGCCCTATGCGCTCGACCCAAGGGCCGAGAAACGCCGCCGAAAGCCCGAGCACCAGGATCGCGATACTGAACGCCCAAGAGGTCTGTGCCGGTTGCCAACCGAGCGTATCCAACAGTGGCACTTTGAACACACTGTACGCATAGACACTGCCGATGGAAACGTGTACCCCCATGGTGGAGGCTGCGATCAACCAGCGGTTTTTCGTTTTTCCCATAAAATAGAATCCTGTTCTTCTATGAACAGGTCGCTATTCCGCAGCGAGCGAAAATCTCCTGTGCCTGCATGATTTCATGCTGCGTCGGCACGGGGGTATCAGCTAACGCATACGGCTTTCCAACAGCCGCATATTTGTGTTCGCCCATCTTGTGAAACGGCAGGATTTCCACCCGTTCCACACACTTCAGTGTGGCGACAAAGCGTGCCACGGCTTCGATGTTCTTCTCCCCATCGGTTAGTCCGGGCACCAGCACAAAGCGAATCCACATGGCCTTGCCGAGCGCATCCAGGCGGCGGGCAAACTCCAATGTGGGAGAGAGCCGTCCCCCGGTTACCCACTCGTAAGTGGCAGGCAATCCACTTTTAATGTCAAGCAGGACCAAGTCGGTGTTGTCGAGCAACTCATCGCTGGCTCTCGCTCCCAGAAACCCAGAGGTATCCAACGCCGTGTGGATTCCTGCTTCTTTTGCACCGCGCATCAATGCGTGAACAAAATTAGGCTGCATAAGCGGCTCACCGCCACTGACAGTCAGACCACCCCGGCGCAGAAACGACTTGTAGCGCAACACGTCCGCCAGGACTTCGCCAGCAGTGGTCACCTGTCCGCGCGGTTTACCCTGGGTTTCAGGGTTGTGGCAGTACTGACAGCGCAACGGGCAGCCACGCAGGAACACCACGTAGCGCAACCCGGGACCATCCACGGCCCCACAGGTCTCAATCGACTCCACGAAACCCACCGTCTCAGAATGCGGGTAGTCCAACTCCATCGACGGCAGAGAAGGAACCACAGATTGCGCAGATGGACACCGATACAGAAATCCGACATGGGTATCTTTTGCAAGAAGAGTCATGACTGTTCCTCAATGCCGTTTCATCTGCGTTCATCCGTGAAATCTGCGGTTAAAATTCCGACCATTAGATACAATCGTGGAACGTACGACCAATCAGATCCAACTGTTGTTCGCGGGTTAGCTTCACAAAGTTTACCGCATAACCGGAAACACGTACCGTCAACTGCGGATACTCCTCGGGATGTTCCATCGCATGGACCAGCGTCTCGCGGTCGAACACATTCACATTGATGTGATGTCCACTCTGCGCGAAGTAGCCATCGAGGAGATCCACCAGATTGTTCTCGCGATCCTCCGCAGTCTTGCCAAGCGCACGCGGTACAATGGAAAAGGTGTAAGATATCCCATCCTGGCTCTGCTCATAGGGTAGCTTGGCCACCGAGGACAACGAGGCTATGGCGCCCTTTTTATCACGTCCATGCATCGGGTTGGCTCCCGGCGCAAACGGCTCACCCGCTTTGCGGCCATCGGGCGTATTGCCGGTCTTTTTGCCATACACCACATTGGAAGTGATCGTCAAAATCGACTGGGTCGGCACCGACCCGCGATAGGTTGGCTGAGCGCGGAGTTTCGCCATAAACGTCTCCACCAAGTCGGTGGCAATACTATCCACCCGATCATCGTTGTTGCCATAGGCAGGATATTCGCCCTCCACCACATAGTCGATGACCAGCCCATTGCTGTCGCGAATTACTTTTACCCTGGCATACTTCACCGCGGAAAGGGAGTCAGCGACCACCGAGAGCCCGGCAATACCGCAAGCCATAGTGCGCAGGATTTTCCGATCATGCAGCGACATCATCAGATGCTCGGGACAATATTTGTCGTGCATGTAGTGGATAATGTTCAGTGCCTTAACATACGTTTTAGCCAAC
>CAZYDZ010000210.1:0-4145 GCA_964646535.1 uncultured Opitutaceae bacterium | reverse complement strand
CCCGATTTCTCAAACGTGCGAATAATGGTCTTGGTCAGAGGATCGAACGCGCGAGCCAGGACAATACCCTTCTCCGCATCGACAATCTCTTCCACCAGCACCAGATTGGATACATTCTCCATCTCCAATGCATCCTTCACCGTTACGCTCTGAATGTCGTAGAACAGATTCAACAGCTCGTGGTCGGAGCTGTAACCGAGCGCGCGCAGCAAAGTCACAATCAGGAACTTGCGGCGACGGCGGCGGCGGTCCAGATAGACGTACAGCAAATCATTGTTATCGAACTGCGCCTCCAGCCAGGTACCGCGATCGGGAATGATACGGAACGAGTGCAACGGCTTACCGCTGGTGTGCAGCGCCATTTCAAAGCAAATACCGGGAGAGCGATGCAACTGGGAGACCACCACACGCTCGGCGCCGTTAATGATGAATGAACCGCGTTCGGTAATCATGGGCAGTTCACCCATGTAAATCTCTTCATCCTTGATGTGATCCTCTTCCTTCAGACGTAGCTTCACGTAGAGGGAAACGGAATAGGAAATCCCCTCGCGAATACACTCCGCCTCGGAATACTTGGCGGGACTCAGGCTGTAGGATACGTATTCCAGTGTGCAACGTCCATCATAGCTCTCGATGGGAAATACTTCACGAAATACGGCCTCCAGACCGATCGGTTTGCGCTGGGCGGGAGAGAGGTCCTGCTGCAGAAACTCCTGGAAAGACTCAAACTGATTCTGAATCAGGTTGGGCGGGTCAATGACTTCCTTGATGCGACCGTAGTTTTGACGTTGAATCATAATAAGGAGGGAGGTGAAATTACTATCAGTTCTGGGGGGGACTTAACGTAGAAAGTAAAAACAGGAAAGCCTGCGGGAAGGGTTTACCTTCCCGACAGACACTCCTGTAAAAATGTTGGAACGGATTCCGTAGAAGAATTACTTGACTTCAACTTTGGCTCCAGCGCCTTCGAGTTTAGCCTTGATGTCGGCGGCCTCTTCCTTGGAAGCGCCTTCCTTGATCGGCTTTGGTGCGCTCTCAACCAGTTCCTTGGCTTCTTTCAAGCCGAGACCTGTCAAAGCGCGCACTTCCTTAATTACGGCGATCTTGTTGCCACCCGCGTCAGCGAGGATAACGTCGAACTCCGTCTTTTCTTCAGCAGGCTCAGCGGCTGCACCTCCTGCCGGAGCGGCTGCCACGGCTACAGGAGCGGCGGCGCTAACGCCCCACTTTTCTTCGAGCTCCTTCACCAAACCCGCGATTTCGATCACGGACTGGTTGCTGAGCCATTCGATTACTTGATCTTTAGTGATGTCTGCCATACGATTGTCCTCATTGGTTAGTGGGCTGAAAAGCCCGTTTAAGGGAAAACATCTCCCCTAACCCTTGATTGATGATTATGTGTGTTGGATAAATGCATCCGGCGCCTGCCGAATACAAAAGGGATCAGGCCGCGTCCTTGTCCGCCTTGGCCTTGAGCAAGGTGACCACCTGGGTGGGTACCGCGTTGAAGAGGGAAACCAGACGCTGAGCGGGTGTATTGAGCAGGCCGAGCAACTGCGCCTTGATCACTTCGATCGGAGGCAGGTCAGCCAATACCTTGACATCGCCAGCCGTCAGCAACTGACTGTCCAGTATACCAACCTTGACGTCTACCTTCTCGGTTTTCTTGAAAAAGTCCTTCAGGATCTTGGCCACGCCAGACGGGTTGTTGCCACCTACGATGATTGCGGTCTGGCCATTCAACCACTGACTCAGGTCAGGGTACTCACGCACTTTGGCGGCAACTCCCAGAATCGAGTTCTTGATGACGTGGAACTCTGCCTGTTCCTTCGCCAAGGACTCACGCAATTCACCGGTCTGCTCTACATTGATGCGGGTGAAATCCGCCAAAAATACGTAGTTGGACTTGTCGAGGTGCTTGCTGGCCTCTTCGACGAGATACTTCTTTTCAGGTCTCATGGTATGTTCTTAGAAGTTGGAATAGATAGCCTTGTCGAGAGCGACACCCGGGCTCATGGTGGAAGAGAGTGTGGCACTCAGAATGAAACGCCCCTTGAAGTCCTTCGGACGGGATTTGCCAATGGATTCCAGCAGTGCGTTGATATTTTCTGCCACCTGATCCGAAGAAAAGGAACGCTTGCCAGCAACAACACCGATATTGGCGGTCTTGTCCATCTTGAACTCCACACGCCCTGCCTTGACCTCGCGGATCGCAGAAGCAATGTCGTCGGAAACCGTACCCGACTTCGGGTTGGGCATCAGACCGCGGGGACCGAGAACGCGGGCCACGCTACGCACCTCTTTCATGGCTTCCGTTGTGGAAATGGCGACGTCAAAATCAGCCCATCCTTCCTGGATTTTGGCGATTACGTCTTTCAATCCAGCGTGATCTGCTCCGAGCTTGAGCGCCTCTTCAGGCTTGTCCGTGAACACCAGCACGCGGACACTCTTACCGCTTCCGTGGGGAAGCTGTACAGTTCCACGCACCATCTGGTCGCTCTGGCGAGGATCCACGCCGAGGTGGATGGAAAGCTCGACGGTTTCATCGAACTTCGCAACAGGAAATTTATAAAGAACATTAACCGCGTCTTTCAGCGGGTAGGTCTTTTGCAGGTCAGCCACTTCAGTGGACTGGCGATAGCGTTTGCTTATAGTGGCCATGGCAATCAGTTTGAACAGGGATTCAGTCGATCACTTCAATACCCATGCTGCGCGCGGTACCTGCAATCAAAGCGATTGCAGCGTCGTCAGACTGGGCATTCAAATCGTTTTTCTTGGTTTTTGCAATCTCTAACAGCTGGGCGCGGGTGACTTTACCCACCTTGTCGCGATTCGGCTGTGCGGATCCCTTGGCGACTCCCGCTGCTTTCTTCAGCAATACGGCTGCAGGAGGGCTCTTGAGGATAAATGTAAAAGACTTGTCGGCATATACCGTGAGGACCACGGGAAGGATGGTACCAGCCTGATCCTTGGTCCTGGCGTTGAATTCCTTACAGAACGCCATAATATTGACCCCCTTGGCACCGAGAGCGGGACCGACGGGAGGAGCCGGATTGGCAGCGCCTGCTGGAAGTTGGAGTCTGATATAACCGGTAATTTTCTTAGCCATGGTCTTTTAAAATAAATTTATTCAGTGATTTTTTCCACTTGCCAGTATTCCAGTTCCACTGGCGTAAACCTGCCAAAGATGGATACGGATACTTTGAGTTTGCCGCGACCCTCGTCGATTTCGTCAACTCTACCAGAGAGATTCAGGAACGGACCATCGGTGATCTTCACCTCTTCGCCCATTTCAAACTGAATCTTTGGACGCTCGCGGCCTGCAGCTTCCTCCACCTGATTCTTGATCCGCTCAATATCCTGGTTTTTCAGCGGAACGGGATTTTCCTTCCCGACAAAATGAATGACTCCGTTGATGTTGCGAATGAAGTACCAGGGTTTGTGCAACAGCTTGCCATCTTCATCGTAGAGGCGCATGTACACGAAAACATAGCGGGGATAGAACTTGCGCTGGCGTTGGGTCTTTTTGCCGTTCTTGATTTCCGTCACACTCTCCACCGGTACCAGTACCTCAAAGATATAGTCCTCCATCTCCTCAATGGGGATAAATTTTTTCAGGTAAGTGCACACTTGCATTTCCCTGTTGGGTTGAGTCTCCAGAGTATACCAGCGTGCGCCAGGAATGGTTGCGGTTTCAGACATGAGATATATCAGCGGACGCTCTCGATCAGAAGCGTGATGACTTCGCGAACAGAAAAATCAGCCAGTGCAATATAAGCGCCAAGAAGAACCACGGCGATCAACACCACAATGGTATGATTCACCAGTTCCTTGCGGGTGGGCCAGGAAGCCTTCTTCAACTCGGAGAGGGTCTCCCAGTAAAAGGTGCGGATTTTTGTGAACGGATTTTTCATGTTGCGAATGGCAGGGCAGGAGGGAATCGAACCCCCAACCAACGGTTTTGGAGACCGCTACTCTACCAATTGAGCTACTGCCCTACGTTCGAAATTCTATGTAACCAGAAAGCCGAGAACCCATTGTGGGTTCTCGGCAAAAAATAAGAAGTTAAAAACTTATTGGATGATTTCGGTGATACGACCGGCGCCAATGGTACGGCCACCTTCGCGGATAGCGAAGCGCTGACC
>CAZYDZ010000209.1:0-4200 GCA_964646535.1 uncultured Opitutaceae bacterium | reverse complement strand
TGCAATCCGTTATCGTCGCAGGATTGATGCGTTCCGTGCCATTGGACGACTGGCGGGACGTTTGCAAGATGGCCTGCGGGAAGGGTTTTCCGAGAGTACGCAGTACACCATGCTGGGTGCGATGTATGATTTGTCGCGCAACGGGGTTTTGCATCTCCCTGCGTTTCGCAAGATCCTTTGTCAGTTGGCGCTGACAGGTATTAATGCGGTGGGATTGTATTGTGAGGACACATACGAAATTCCTGGAGAACCGTTTTTCGGTTATCTGCGGGGGCGTTACACCTACGAGGAGTTGAAGGAGCTGGACGATTACGCCGATGCGCTTGGAATTGAATTGTTTCCCTGTATACAGACACTGGGGCACCTGGAGCAGATTCTGCGCTGGCCTGTGTACAGCGATGTGGTGGATACGCCGAATGTATTGCTGGCCAACCATGAGCCGACTTATGTGCTGATCGGCAAAATGCTGGATGCGGCCTCAAAGCCGTTTCGTTCCAAGCGTATGCATGTGGGAATGGATGAAGCACACGGCGTAGGCACGGGGCGCTATCGCAAATTGTTTGGAAAAAAGAGCCCGTTTGATATTCTCAACGAGCATCTGGATCGTGTAAAACGGATGTGTGAGGAGCGCGGGCTACGACCGATGATCTGGAGCGATATGTATTTTCGTCTCGGTTCGGAAACCCATGATTACTACGATCGCAATGCAGTGATCTCGGACGAGGTCATTGCACGGATTCCGCAGGGAGTGGATCTGGTGTACTGGGATTACTATCACAGCGACAGGGAGTTTTACGAAGAGTGGATTCGGCGCCATAAAAAACTGGGATCTACCCCTGTAGTGGCGTCTGGGGTTTGGACATGGAATCGCTTGTGGACCGCGCAGAAGTTTACGGAAATGACAGTGCGGCCGTGTATGGAAGCCTGTCGAGCACATGGCGTACGAGAGGCTTTTGTGACGATTTGGGGTGATGATGGCAGTGAATGTGAGTTGTTTTCCGCCATGCCTGGAATCCAATATTTTGCCGAACTCGGTTATCATGAAACGGTGGAGGAGGCCGAGTTGCATCGACATTTCCGCGGAGTGACGGGCGCAAGTTTCAAGAACTGGACCCTGGCGGGGGAGTTGAGCGAGATCCCTGGTATCAAGATCACCGATTGGGCGACGAACGTCTATAAATGGCTGTTGTGGGAAGATCCGATGCTCGGATTTCTGGCGCCCGATTTGGGTGGAGTTCCGCTGAAACCTCATTTTAAGCGTATTGCGGACGGGCTGGCGCAAGCCGTCAAGGAAGAGGGGAATTGTCCCGCGCTGGCAATGGCAGCACAATTGGCAAAAGTGTTGGAGCTCAAGTGCGACTTGCGCGACGAAGCGGTTGCTGCATACATGGAGCGGAATCGTAAAGCCGTACAGCAACTTGCCCAAGATCGTATTCCCGAACTAACAGAGGCGGTGGAATTGTTGTGGAAACGACACCGGCAACGCTGGATGGATACCTATAAGCCGTTTGGATGGGAAGTGCTTGAACACCGCTACGGAGGGTTGATCCTGCGTTTGAAGACGTTTGGGGACCGTTTGCAAGGTTGGCTGTCGGGAGAGTATGATGCGCTGTCTGAACTGGAGGTCGCACTACAGCCGATTGCCTTGAACTGTGAATATTATCCGGCCGCCTATCTGCATCGGGATGCCAAGACACCGAGTATTATTAAGTAGCCAATAGATTGAAAATGGTTGTCTAGTGGGAGGTTTGCACCTGGTTTTTACCTATTATGTCTGTGAATCCAATATCTGTAGCTGTTATAGGTCTGGGACGGGTGGGGTGGTCTGTCCATTACAAAGCCCTGGCTGAAAATCCGAACTTCAAACTGTTGGCGGTTGCCGATCCACTGGAAGAGCGCCGTCAGGAGGCTGAGCGTGAATGTCCGGGCTGTGTGGCTTATCCCGACCTGGATACGTTGCTTGCGAAGTGTGATGCGGAGTTGATCGTTGATGCGACACCCACATTTTTGCACGAATCCAACATCGGAAAGATCTATCAAGCGGGACGCCATTGCCTGTTGGAAAAACCGATGTCTTTCGACTATCACGGCGCCAGGCGTATTGCGGACGTCGCAAAGCAGTCGGGAAAACAGCTCTTTATCCACCATCAGCATATGTTTGGCGCGCAGGTTCACATGCTGAAACATGTGATTGACAGCGGCAAGCTGGGCCGCGTGTTCTCAATCCGTTTCAACTGGGGACATTACAGTGTGCGCAACGATTGGCAGACATTAAAGAAAAACGGTGGGGGGCTGCTGAACAATCACGGCCCTCATGCGTTTACCGTACTCACGCCCTTGATGGATGGAGAGATTAAGAATCTGTCGGCATTTTTATACCACGCCAAGGATGCGGGAGATGTCGAGGATCATGCGGAAATTTTCATCACAACGGACAAGGAGCAGGCCGTCTCCCTGTTGCTGAGTACGACACAGGCAATTTCAACGCCAGGCTGTCAGATCCTTGGGCAATACGGCAGTTTCATCCAGGAGGGAGTCAGTACCGATGGCAGAATGCGTTATTACGATCCGTCCACGGTTTTTCCTCTGGAGGCTGTTGATGGCGCCAATAAAGCCCGCAGCTATTCTTTTGTTCCAGTGCCTGAATGGAAGGAGGAGACGGTGACTCTGAATGATTTCAAACCGCAACAGAGCTTTCACGACAACATCTACGACGCTATCCGTCATGGAGCACAACCCTTGGTCACAGTTGCAAGCGCCTTACAGGTGATGCGGATTCTGACCTGGGCCCGTACGGGAAGCGACCCGCAATAGGCGTCGGGTGGAGAATGAATAAGCCACAGATGATGCAGATTTCCGCAGAAGGAAAGGGCCTCTCACAAAGATACGAAGGACACTGAGATTTTGTAGAAGGTGCTCACTCGAAGCTCATCCCATTGTAGGAGCGGCTTTACGTCGCGAACCCGAATGTGGTGGTGGTTTGGTCGCGGCATAAAGCCGCTCCTACAGGGTAGAGTGATGAAAAAATTCTCTTGTTGGCCTTCAGAATAGCTGGTTGCGGACCAGATTTGCGTAGATGGGGGATGATTCCAGTAATTCGTCATGGGTGCCAGAGGCGACGATGGCTCCTTGGTCAAACACCAGAATTTTCTGAGCATTGCGGATGGTGCTGAGGCGGTGTGCGATACAAAACACGGTACGACCGATCACCAATTGATCGAGTGCCTTTTGAATCAGGGCTTCACTTTGCGAGTCGAGTGCGGAAGTGGCCTCGTCCAGAATCAGTATCGGAGCATTTTTCAGGAATGTGCGGGCGAGCGCCACACGCTGAATCTGACCGCCGGACAAGGTGCTGCCCCGTTCTCCAATCAGGGTGTTCCATCCATGCGGGAGAGCTTTGATGAAATCGAGCGCATAGGCATTGAGTGCCGCTTCCTCCAATTCTTGCTGGCTGGCCCCGGGACGGGATAGCAGGATATTTTCTCGTACAGAGAGATGGAAGAGAACCGGATGCTGCGAAAGATAGGCAATATTGCGGCGCAGGGCTTCCTGTGAGAAACGGCGAACATCGATTCCATCGACAGAAAGCGTCCCCCTGGTGGTGTCGTACAGACGTGGAATCAGTTTGGAAAAAGTGGATTTGCCAGCGCCGCTGGCGCCTACCAGCGCGCAGAATGTACCCGCGGGGATGGCTATGTTGAGATTTTTCAGAACAGGTTCATTACCGTAGGAGAACGATACATTCTCTGCGGCAATATGGCCCTGGATACGGGTGGGGATGATTGGATTTTCGGGGTCTTTTATCGTTACAGGTGATTCCAGTACCTCGCGGATACGATCCACCGCGGATTCCGTCTTTTGCAGGTTTGCCACCAGTCGCATGATTTTCTTCAACGGATCAAATGTAAAGTAAAGCACCAGGGCGAGTGAACTAAATACAGGATAACCGATCTGTGAGGCGTAACAGTAGACGAAGCTTATGGCAATGATCAGTGCGGAGATCAGCTCCATGGAGGGCTGCTGAATTTTCTCGTAGGCAATCAGTTTGAGCTGGGCGCGTGCGTAGTCGCGGATTTTGCTGAGAAACAGGGATTGTTGGCGATCCTGCAGATTGAGAGTGCGCACTTCCAGGGTAGCGCCCAGGGATTCCTCCAGTTGATGGTTCATGTCGCCCAGCGCTTCCAGTGATTGTTTGCCGCG
>CAZYDZ010000208.1:0-4251 GCA_964646535.1 uncultured Opitutaceae bacterium | reverse complement strand
AATCTGGATCTGTCGCTCTATTATGCGGTAGACCCGTTCAGCCCCGATGCGATTATCCTGTTGCGCACGGACGGCTCAATCGTCGGTTCTTTTGACACGATCAATGGCAACTCTTTTATCGGCGGCAACCAGTTCTTCCTGACCTACAACAGTGAAGAGCACTGGTTCCAGATCGACTACGGCTACGACCTGGGCGGCGGCTTCACCGCGATCGCCCTGCATGCCATTCCCGAGCCCTCGACGATCGCGTTGATCCTGGGTGGCGCACTTTTAGGATTCCTGTGCATACGCAGGAAAAGAGCGTTGAGTGATAATAGTAAATAACCCACGTTGGAGGCCCATCTCAGGTGGTGGGTCTCCAACCTGTTTTTAACCGCGGATGACGCAAATATTCGCGGAGGAGA
Source organism: uncultured Opitutaceae bacterium (assembly GCA_964646535.1). GTDB lineage: Bacteria > Verrucomicrobiota > Verrucomicrobiia > Opitutales > UBA2995 > CAZYDZ01. Next base: position 3,847 of record CAZYDZ010000208.1, on the reverse strand, counting down.
AAAGAAGAAAGGCCTCTCACGAAGACACAAAGAACACCAAGGGAAGTAAACCGCGGATGACGCGGATTGTCACAGATGGTTTTTTATATCTGCGCCAATCTGCGTCATCTGCGGTTAAACAATATACCAGTGCCATGAAACCAATTCGAGAATCCCGTACTGCCTTTACGTTGGTGGAGATGTTGTTTGTGATAGCGATCATCGGTGTGTTGGCGATGTTGCTGATCGGTTCGTTCAACTACATTCTGATGCGTTCTGAGACGGTGCGTTGCATCAACAGCATGCGTCAGATGGCTTCCGCGTTGCATGCCTACCGTGGCGATCACGACGGCTGGTTGCCCCCTGGGTATCCAGTGCCGTCCTCCGTTGACCAGGCGCGTACCCCGGAGGGAATGAAGAGTGGTGGAGGCACCCTGCATACGCATCTTATCGGTTATCTGACCGATATGCGCTACAACGCATCGGGGGGAGCGGGTAACGGCGATCTGCCGTTCTGTCCAGGGGGCATGGGAGGAGCGGCGCGCAGGCTGGACAGCACCGAGTTGCATTATCGTGTGCGCGGCAGCTATGCCGTGACCAATTTGCTGGGGCAGATCAAGTTTGACCAGTATCCGCTGAACACGGTGAACGTGGGTGGTAAAAATGTGGTTACACACGGTCCGCCGCGGGACATATTTGACCCGGCCCGTTTTCCCTTTCTGGTGGAAATCCGTGCCGATGGCTGGCATATCTTTTCGTGGAGCTTCGCTCACCCGAACCAGGCGCTCAATGGCAGTTTTGGGGAAACCGGCAGTGGCTGGGGCGCCATTTCGCCGAGCCGTTCACACGGACTTGGCGACGCCTTGAACTTCGTATTCATGAGCGGTCATGTGGAAACGATCGCGCGCAATGACTCGCGCAACGTGCCCTCTATGGAAAAGAGCTGGTATGTCAGCACGGGAAACCCACGGGGTATGTTTAGCAACAATGCCACGGGAGTTGTGCCCGGTGGTATCCCGGGCCGCACTGCAGGCGAAAAAATCTACTGGTCGCACGAGGGCCAGATCGGGATAGGGCAACACAAGGATCTCTATCCGCAGTTTGCATACTGAAGGCAGCATGAGAGGAGTCGTGGATACAAACGGATGGCACGGAGATTGAATTCAGGGAGCTTTGCAATTTTTGCGTCCACGTGAGAAAAATCCCTGCAGGGAGCGATTCTGAGGGGAATAGGCTGGCTTGTGACAGGGGTTTTCTATAAGAAGGTGGGGATCATGAGTCAGCAGGAACCAGAGCGACGGGAAGAGCGGCAAGCAGGAGCCGTGAAAATGAAGAGCCGCGGCGTGGGAGTCATGCGCGTCTGGCGGGCCTTGCGTTATTCCATGGAAGGTTTTACCTCCAGTTTGAAGCATGAGGCCTCTTTTCGACAGGAAATGCTGATGGCGGTGGTGTTGATACCGTTGGCTTTGTGGCTGCCTGTTACGCCCGTTGCCAAAGTCTGGTTGATTGCCAGTGTGATCTGGGTTCTGATTGTGGAGTTATTAAACTCGGCGCTCGAGTCCGTTGTGGACTATATTTCCCTTTCGTTGCATCCGTTGGCTAAGAGGGCAAAGGATATGGCCAGCGCCGCAGTGTTTCTGACCCTGGCACACATGGTGTTTGTCTGGGGGTATCTGATCTACGTCAACCATCGGCAGATTTTTGGGATCGAATGAAGTCGGATATTCCAGTGGCTTCCTGTGCCGTCGGGGATTGCCTGGAAGAGCATACCGCACCCGCATCCACTACTTGGCTACGGGTAGGAATTGCGCTGGTGGTGGCAGGCCAGACCATGGTGTTCAGCCTGGCGATCAGTATGAGCCCGTTGGATCACAGTTACCGAATCTGGCTACACGCAGGGCTGATTGCCGCCTCGCTGCTTGTCATGTTGCTGTTGGGCAAGCCCATGCTGACAGAGGCGTGGCGGACCGTACGACAGGGCAGGATTTCGGTGGATCAGTTGTTTATTCTAAGCGTACTTGGAGCTTTTATCGGCTCCTTGGTCAATACCGTGCGGGGAGTGGATGAGGTGTACTATGAGCTGGTCGCGATCTTGTTAGCGATCTATACGGTGGGGAAAACGATTGGTGCGCGCAGCAGGGAAAAAGTATGGCGGGAGTGGAGCAAGCTGGAGGAGGACATGGATCAGATCGTACGGCGTGGGCGCCATGGGGAGGAAACGGTACGCCTGCAGCAGTTGCGACAAGGGGATCACGTTATCCTGCAGGCAGGAGGGCTGGTGCCTGTCGATGGTGTGATCGTAGAGGGTCAGTCGTATGTGCGGGAGACATTTCTTGATGGCAGTTTGGAGCCGCGTGCGAAACAGCAGGGCGATTCCATTTACGCGGGGGGAGTCCTGTTGGATGGTCACCTGGTGATTCGGGTGGAGCGCAGCGGCGAGGAGACAGAGTGGGCGAGGATTCGGCGCACGTTGTTGCACTATCGCTCGATACCCTCCCGTTGGCAGCATCAGGCTGACCAGATCATGCAGTGGTTTTTGCCCATCGTATGTTTGGTATCGGTCTGTACCTTTCTTTACTGGTGGCAGACGGCAAGCTGGGACGAAGGATTGTTCAACTCAATGGCGGTTCTGCTGGTGGCGTGCCCGTGCGCCATGGGGTTGGCGACACCGTTGGCGCTGTGGAATGGGATGGCGCAGGCGGCACGCTATGGCGTGATTGTACAGAGCGGCGATTTTTTACACGAGTTGACCCATGTGCGGGCGATTGTGTGGGACAAGACAGGGACTCTGGGCAGCCCCCAATGGGAGCTGCAGTCACTGGATTGGGAGGCGTCAGAAGCGGCAGAGGAAGTCCGTTGGAAGGAGGCTATTTACCTCATTGAGCAGGTGAGTCGTCACCCGTTGGCGTTAACGTTAAGGCGCCTGTTTGCCGATACTGCGGTTCATGGCGGAGTGGTGGAGGAGAGTCGTTACATCGCGGGGGAGGGCGTAAAGGGAGTGGTGCGCTGGCCCAATGGTGAACGCTGGAACATAGCGTTGCGTGAAAACCGTTCTGACAAGGAATCGGATATGGGAAACAAACGCATTGCCGTGTATCGCGACGATTCGATTGCGGGAATCCTGACCCTGTCTGAAAAATGGGTGGATGAGGCGTTGCCAGCCCTGCAGCAGATTCATCGGCGCGGTATCCCGCAATATCTGTATACGGGAGACCGGCGTGGAGCGGATCAGACGCTGGAGCCTTATTTCGAGGAACAGAGAATCGGGCTGACTCCATCGCAGAAAGCTACGGCTATTGCCGAATTACAAAAGAAAAAAGGAGCCGTTCTCTATTTGGGAGACGGGCTGAATGACCTGGCGGCAATGCAGCAGGCGGAAGTCTCCATCGCAGTAGGTGACACTCTGCCTATTGTGCAGTCAGGCAGCAAGGCGCTGTTGCGCAATCATCGCCTGGGATTGATTTTGCCCGTGGTTGATTTCGCCACTCAGACGGGCAGTCGACTGAAACAGAATCTGGTGTTTGCAGGATTGTATAATCTGGCAGGCGTGTCGCTTGCGGCGACAGGATTGCTCTCTCCCATTATTGCAGCCCTGCTGATGGTAGGTGCCAGCGCCGTTGTCTCTGGCCGCGCCCTGGCCCTGATATTCAAGCCCACAGGCTACGAAATGCTGGACTGAACCACAGATAAGCGCCGATTATCGTAGAGGAAAAGAGTTTCTCACGGAGGCATTCAGTCTTATTCTGCGGTGTCTTCCAGCAAGGTGTGTACGCATTGCATGACCATGTGCGGAGTGATTTCCGCTATGGCGGCTCCTCCTTGTGGCAGGGCGTTATCTGGCTGCAACACAATATGCGGAGTGTCGAAG
>CAZYDZ010000207.1:0-4265 GCA_964646535.1 uncultured Opitutaceae bacterium | reverse complement strand
AAACGGGAGAGCAGCATGGAGGTGCCCAACCCTTGAAACTCAATGCCTGCGTAAAACTCCCGACTGTTTGCAATCGAGGATTTTGAATAATGGCGATAAACCATACCGACTTCCAGTGCCAGGTCGGGTACGGTATCAGGCATTAGGAAGGGCAATAACTCCGTGCGATAACCGATATAGCCATTCCATTGCGTGGGATCATCCTTGTGCTGGATTGGCTGAAACCATTCTACATCCGCATAGAACCCAAACAGACTCACGCCTGCGCTTGGAATCAGGGTTCCTCCTCCTTGTTTGATGCCGCGAAACAGATATTCGGATTCCCACTGTACGCCGGCTCGCACCATGCCATCGGATTCCGCCCAGTTTATCCCCTGCAACGAGATGCACGATACGACAGACAGCACTGCCGGCGCGCACACGAAATAAAACTTTCTTATCCAGCCAAGAGTATTCATTTAATTATTTTCTTTCCTGCTTGGAACTGAAATCCAGTTCCTTTATCCGTAACAATATCGTGAACGCCTTTTCATCAAGCAAGAACCGTTTTCATTCTCCGTTTGTGATCGTTGGCCTCCTGGGTGGGTTCGCCGTCATTCTGGGAGCTTTGGGCGCGCACGCCTTAAAGGACACCCTGGGCAGCAATCTGGCCTCCTGGCAGACTGCGGCACAATACCATCTGCTTCATTCCGTGGCGCTTCTGGCATTGGTCATCGGTTCCCGAGGACGCCTGTTACTCCCTGGAATACTGTGGATCATGGGTATCCTGTTCTTTTCGGGATCCATCTATATCCTCGCACTGGGTGGCCCCAAATGGCTCGGCCCAATCACACCGATCGGCGGCGTACTGTTTATCCTCGGTTGGCTTACATTGCTGCTCCCTGGTATCCAGCGCCAACTGAGAGGGTAAGTGAATGTTAGTGTAGGAGCGGCTTTATGCTGCGATCAGGCTATCCCGGCGATACCTGCCTGAACTTAGCCGTTGTCGAGTTCTATAGTGTCACGGTGAAATCGAAGGGGATAAAACATTCTGCCCCTGCCAGCCTGACCTGCACCCAGAGTCTGTAATCTCCAGCAGACATACCGCGGAATGAGAATGGCAAAGAGGGTTGCAATGGCTGGGTAGTGGCTGGATTGTCGTTGCTGGAAAGAATTGGGTGAAAGTGGGCAAATCCTTTTCCTGCGCGATCGAAGGCTACCAAATGCCCATAGCTGCCCATGATTTCCTCCAGCGGAACAGGCTGATCATGGTTGGTGATACGCAGGAGCACTTCATTGTCCACGCCAGCCTCCAGTCCTGAAAAGGGAAATACCAGTTCAAATTGGTACCCTTCGTATTGCTGGTACAGGCGGTTTCCCTGAATTTGAGCCGATACTTCCTGAGGAGTGTTGGAGGGAATGATATTGGCGTTGTCGGCAGGAAACAGCCTGTTCTCTGCAATGACCTGTGTTTGGGTACGGATGGGGACGAATTCCGCGATCAGGCGATAATTCCTGTCGGCAGCGGGTGTGAATGGAAACTGGTAGATGCCGGGATTGTCTGTGGGCTGGGGGTGTACGTGGTGGTAGATGTCCAGTGTGTCGTCGATAATCAACAGGTGAATCTTCTGTGTGTGTGTGATTGCAATTTCCTCCCACAGAATGGGGCGCTTGGACAATGTCTGCAATTGAATCTGCCAGATGCCTGCCTGTGTCGTAGGATGGATCCCGGACTGTACGGCAAACCGAGTGCGCGAAAGATCGATGAAACTATTATTGTCCACGGCACAGAATTCAGGGTCACCCGAGGATTCCGTACGCAAGGGAGCGCTGGCATGGAGGAAGGTACAGTTGTAAACGGGAATGGAACGCAGGCCAAAGTAGCCTGCGACACACAGTGCGGATATGGCCAGAACTTGCAGGAGTCGATTACTCAACAGCGATTTCATGGGGGGTATCGGATTGTTTTTGTGTGTTTTGGTGATCCTGTATGCGGGTGATGAAATCCAGCACTGACCACGCATTGCCCTCCACCTTGTGCAGGATTCTCCCGTTGGGAGCGATCAGAACCGTACTCATGGTGTGGTCAATGGTTCCATCCTGATCGCGCGTGGTAATGCTGAACTGTTTCAGCATGTCCTGTATCATGGGTTCGGGCCCGGTGAGAAATTGGAAGCGCTCGAAGTCTGCCCCCCACGCAGTGCCGTATTCACGCAGGATATAAGGAGTGTCGTATTCGGGATCGAGCGTGATGGAATAGAGCTTCAGGTTATCCAGCGGGATTTTCTGACTGTCCTTTTGTAAAGCGATCATGCGACGGGTGGACGCAGGACACATTTCGGGATTGGGGCAGCGGGAAAAGATAAAGTTGAGCACCGCATAGTTGCGGAACAAATCCGTGTTTTGTACCAGCTTGCCATCCTGGTTGGTCAGGGCAAAGGCGGGGATCTCCTCACCGATCTGACGTTCCACGTCCTTGCCGCGGGTCAGTGTGTCGCGGCGCAGCAGGCGGCCCGTCTGTTGTATGGCATAGTCGTTTTGCGGATTGTAGGGGGAGAGGTTTTCCAGTCTCCAGCGGCCCTGGGACGAAATCAATTTGCCGCGGATGCGGTCACCTTTCTTAATGTGGGTGATTACGGAAGGACTTACGATAAACCAGTTGGGCCCCTGTAATGCCGGGTTGTCCGTTGTTTGCGAATCTATCTGTGTCAGAAAGCGTTCTGGATCTGTTGCCAATACGACGCCAGTCAGCCAGGCCTCTTTACCAGAGGCATTCAGCATACTGGCCAGCGCCGAAAACAGAAACAGGCAAAAGAGAGAGGAAAAACGATTTTTACGGAGAAAAACAACCATCACTTTTCCACAATGAATCATTTTCCCCCCGATTTGCAACCAGTACCATGGAATTGAGTACGGGTACGGTTTAGCGGTCTCCCTTTGGGTCTGTAGAAACGGCTTTACGCCGCGACCAGACCACACAACACGCTTGAGTCGCGGTGTAAAACCGCTCCTACAGGGCAAGCCCCAAGGCCTTGATCCTGTAAGTCAGGGAATCAGGAGTCTTGCTTGGCGATGACCCAGATTGCGTGAATGACTCCAGGCAGGAATCCGAGCAGGGTCAGCAAAATGTTGATCCAGAAGGCAGGCTTGAGCCCCACTGTCAACAGCACACCGAGAGGAGGGAGGATGATGGCCAGTATAATACGCAGTATAGACATTTTTCTAATACGGTTGATAAGCCCGAATTATACTGGCCCTGAGCGGAGTATCAACAAAATATTACCCGCGCGTGATCTGGTAAAGGCCGTAGCCTGCAACCAGGTTGGGCAGAATCCTGGCGTTGTGTTTCCAGTCTCCCTTGAGACATACTCGCCGCAATATTTTATACTGGTGTCTGCTGCAGAATTGTTCGAACCCGTGAATGGTGATCGGGTTCATGACTTCGCTTTGGTACCAGGGATCGGGAAACACAGTGTTTTCGATCCGGCTGCCGTGGAGCGCCAGATGGAGCCTGTTGCGCCAGTAGCCATAGTTGACAAAGCCGACAATCAGGTGGCGGCCAACGCGCAGCGCCTCTTCAATGATGTTTCTTGGTTCTGACAATTCCTGCAGGGTGCGCGAGAGCACCACCTGATCGAAAAAACCGTCTGGGAATTGCCGCATGAAAGTAGTTAGGTCACCCTGATAGACATTGATTCCGTGTCCGACCGCATGCCTGATTTTAACTGGGTTGGAATCGACGCCGACACCAGTGACCTGCTTATTGCGCACCAGTTGCTCCAGCAGCCAGCCGCGGCCGCAACCGAGATCCAATACGCTGGAACCCGCAGGAATCCAACTGGCAATAATCTGCAGGTCCACATCCTGGCGGGCCGCATGCAAGTCGGCCCTGGTAAAGCGGGTCATGAGAGACGACTTTTTAGAAATGACAGACATTGTTGACTGGTGGTGAATGGATTCTCCAATTGGGGCGAGTGCGCGCATCCAGGGAGGCTAATATGGCATCCATTGGGTAGTGATTCAACAATTTGTTTGTAGTGGTTGTCGTAGTCCGGGTCATCGTGTCCTGACAACAGCAGAGTGGGAAAGGCAAGCTGTTGTGCCTGCGCCGAGAAATCCGGTGTGATGCCCGGGCTGAAACCTTCCAGGCAGGCGGCAATGGCTTGCGGGTTGTTGCGGCTGCGCAGATCGTACCATGCTTGTCGCGCTTTCTTATCGGCGGGAACCTGTTTTGCCCACGCGCGTTGGTGATACCCGTTATCCAGAAATTGTAGAAAATTGTCGGG
>CAZYDZ010000206.1:2039-4315 GCA_964646535.1 uncultured Opitutaceae bacterium | reverse complement strand
ATGGAACGTTTCCAGGTGTTCCTGCCCGATACATCGGCATCCAACGAATCATTCCGGTTGACCTATGGTGGAGACCCTGCGGCCGTTGCAGCAGGCTCCAATCCACATGCAGTAACCGGCACGGTTGCAATTGGTGACGAGCTTTCAGGATGGCACCTTCTATTTCAGGCGCCCATTCCCGCAAACCGCCTCAGCCCAACAACCCTGCGCTGGCTTGGCTCGCTACTGGTTATCGGCATAACAGGGTGCGTCACCATTGGCGGTGCGCTGCTACGCCAACAGTTGAGGGTGGTACACATGGATTCGCGGCGCAAGGCGGATTTCATCGCCAACGTATCTCACGAGTTGAAGACACCACTGACGACGATCCGTCTCTACTCGGAAATGCTCAATTCGGATATCGTTTCCGCAGAGAAAAAGTATCAATATCTGGATACAATACAAAAAGAGACTGGCAGGCTGGGAAGGCTGGTGGAAAATCTCCTGGATCAGAACCGATTGGAACGAAATGCCTTCAAAACACACCTCTGTTCCGTACAAGTCAGTACCCTGCTGTCCCGTTTGACCGACCGAGTTCGTCCGAACCTGCAGCAGACAGGCATCACCCTAACCCTTGTTTGCCCTGATACGCTTTACGCGTGGGCCGACCCCGATGCCGTGCAGCAGATATTGATCAACCTGATTGACAATGCCGTTAAATACGCCCACTCAGGCAAGGAAATCTCCCTTGAGGCCGCTCATTCGCCGCGCGGCGTGATTCTTTCCGTCAAGGACAGGGGGCCAGGGGTACGCGCATCCTTTCGCAAATCGCTTTTCTCCCCTTTCGAACGGGGAGATAATAATCTACATTCACAACAGTCTGGCATGGGGCTTGGCTTGAGTATCGCGCGGGGGCTGGCTAACACCATGGGGGGGGATTTGATCTATTCACCTCGCCCGCGCAAAGGCTCCGTTTTTTCCCTGATTCTCAAGAACGACCCGCACCACCCGCTCACATCATGATTACCATCCTTATCGCCGAAGATGATACTGCCATTCGCCAGGGACTGGCCGACCTGCTCACTGCGGAAGGTTATCGGGCAATTACCACCGACAATGGTCAGAGGGCATGGGAAGCATTTCAAAGTGAACAACCCGACCTGGTTATTCTGGACATCATGATGCCTGAAATGAACGGCTACCAGGTCTGTCAGAAAATTCGCGATCTCAACAGCACCGTACCCATTCTATTCCTTACAGCCAAAACAGAAGAAATCGACCAGGTTACTGGATTCCGAGCAGGGGGCGACGATTTTGTCACCAAACCGTTCGGCATGCAGGCCCTGCTGGCCCGTATCGAAGCCATGCTGCGCAGAGCTGCCCCTGTAATCGATTCCGCCGCGGCACACACATTGCCAGACTCGTTTCCGTTTGGTGTCGGCACCGTTTATCGCAAGCGGTTCGAGCTGGTACGGAATAGCGAAGTGCTGCCGTTGACCAATCGTGAAATGGCCCTGATCGAATTATTCCACCAGCACCCCCGACAAGCCCTTTCCCGCGAGATGCTACTACAGAAGGTTTGGGGACTGCGCTATCACGGAACCACACGCACCCTGGATCAGCATATCGCCCAACTACGCAAGAAAATCGAACCTCAGGGACAGCCCCACTATTTGATCACAGTCCACGGTATCGGTTACAGCTACGAGCCTGATCAAAACAAAGGGTGATTCCTGTTTTAAATGGACAACGGAGCCATCTCGATTAGCCTGATTCTCTCCCTCATTCGCCTGCATTCAATCATGAAATCCCGTCAATTCGCTTCTGATAATAACGCTGGGGTCTGTCCCGAAGTATGGGAGGCTTTGCTCCGCGTTAATGATGGACACGCCCCAGGATACGGGGAAGATCAAGTGACGCTGCAAGCATCTGATTTACTCCGCGAGACATTCGAGACGGACTGCGAAATCTTTTTTGTATTTAATGGGACGGCAGCCAATTCGCTGGCGCTGTCATCTATTGGCCGCTCCTATCACAGCATCCTCTGCCATGAATTCGCCCATGTCGAAACAGACGAGTGCGGGGCTCCCGAGTTCTTTTCGCATGGCATGAAGGTACTGCAGTTGCCTGGCACGAATGGGAAAATAGATCCGCACAGTATTCAGGAACGTGTGGAACGCCGCAAAGACATTCACTATCCCAAACCCAAGGCCATCACCATTACCCAGAGCACCGAGATGGGAACGGTTTACACGCAGGATGAGGTTCGTGCCCTGACAGAACAAGCTCATCACTAC
>CAZYDZ010000206.1:0-2029 GCA_964646535.1 uncultured Opitutaceae bacterium | reverse complement strand
CGGTAGCCTCCCTCGGTTGTACACCTGCAGAAATCACATGGAAGGTCGGCATCGACATTCTCTGTTTTGGAGGCACCAAGATGGGCATGCCTGTAGGAGAAGCTATCCTGTTCTTCAACAAGAAACAGGCCTTCGAGTTTGATTACCGTTGTAAACAAGCCGGGCAGCTCGCTTCCAAAATGCGCTTTCTCGCGGCTCCGTGGCTGGGGCTCCTTGAAAACAACCGATGGATACAACGGGCGGATCACGCCAACAGGATGGCCTTGACGCTTAAAGATGTTTTTATGGGATACCCCCATGCGGAACTCATGCATCCGGTGGAGGCTAATGCAGTCTTTGTCCGTCTTCCAGAATCTGTAATCCAGTTTCTCAAACAGCAGGGTTGGCGCTTTTACAATTTCATCGGTGCAGGCGGCTGTCGTTTCATGTGCTCATGGGACACGACCACCGGAGACATACAGGCTCTCGCACACGATCTGGCGGCTGCACCGCTATGACGGAATATGCTGCCTGCGAACTCTCCAGGCAATCATAAGGGTTTCCACGACAAACCCCAGAATCAGGATCAGCGGCAATGTCCACTGGTTGAACAAACCCCACGCCGTGCATGCCCAGGCGCCCAGTACCAGCGCACCCATGCGAAAAAACCCTGCGATCCCCATATTTCCCGTTGTCTTCCGCACCATACACAGCCCGTGGTAATAATTGCGTGCCGTGAGAATAATAGGCAACAAAACCAATACCCACACGCTTGCTTTTACCATGCCGTACAACGGTTCCTTCAGTCCGTAAATATCCCCAAAAACAATCCCTGACAGGGGAGTAATCAAGACCAGCAGCATCAATGTCATCACGATGACCATGACCAGTATCGAAAAATCGCGTACGCCCGCCAGATCCGTCTTGCCAAAGGTGACGTAGAGATTGCGAAACTGGTTCATCGGCGCTATCAGGAAGAAAGAAATTTCAAATGCCACGCGGCTTACCGCTATGAGGATTTCAGGATCTTCCGTACGCCCTGCAAACGCGATCAGGATCGGTCGACTCACCGCAAAAAAGAATCCTGTTAATGCAACTGGAATAAAAAATCTCCACAACTCCTTCCAATCAGGAACTATCGGGTCCGTTGGTTCCGCCTGATAATAACGGCACTTGTACACCCACCACGCCAATAGCAATGTCAAGGCCGCACTGAACAACTGACTCCCTCCCACTACAGTGGGAGCCGTCCACCCCCATCGATATCCCGTAAACAATATGACGGCAATCAACAACAGGGAAATCAGGTTCAGCAGGGAAACAATCCCCGTTTTGCGATTCTGGATTAACAGCCCCATGTAGTACGCGCGCAGTCCCTCCAATAACAAAACCGGGGTGAGCCAACGACAATACAACTGGATGTCCGCCAAAGGGAGTTCAGCGTTTTGCCGCGAAAAAAGGGTGCCAATCAACCATTGCCCCCATTGAGTCCAACTCACCAGTGCAAACCCGCAGGTCAATACCGCACTGCCCACGACGACAAATCGGAATACGCTGCGCCGACTCCCCTTGGAATCGCTATACACATTGGTCAACTGCGGGATAAAGATCAGTGAGGAATAAAACAGCATGAATATCGAGCCTGCGACTGCCAGATTCGCCAGTTCACGAACTCCGTCTCCGTAGCGGGCCAGTACCATCACCTGCAACTGGGTTCCCAACAGCGAGATAAAAGCGAGCGAGGCCAGCGGCCAGTAAAACCGCCAATAGTCTCTCGTGTTGTTGAAGAAGAAAGGTGTCTTCATGGCTTCATGGATTCCGGCCCTTTTCGCGGAAGAACCACCAAGCAATGAATACGGTCTCCCTGGCTCTTGCGCCTGATGAAAACCCGCCTCTCACATGCGCAGAAAATCGCATGCCTTCGATGAGGACGGGGAGGAACCGTTGCCTTCAACAAGAATTCAGGTTGAGACATTATCTTTCAGCGTTATAGGTTACTCCTTTCCAATCAAGTTCTATTTTCCAGTCCTTCTTATGTTTCATAAATTGC
>CAZYDZ010000205.1:3300-4345 GCA_964646535.1 uncultured Opitutaceae bacterium | reverse complement strand
GTTTAATGAGACTCATGTTAACACGGGTAAAAGCCTGGCGAATATTGCCATTGATTCCGATCTGATCAGTAAGGAGGAGTTATTGCAGGAGATTGCCAATTTCCTGCATTTGGAATACGAACCAAAGGTTCCTACCAATCTTGAGCAACAGACCCTGCGCCTGATCAAGGCCGATGATGCCCGCAAGTATGGTGTGATTCCCGTGGAGGGAGACGAACGCCAGGTCACATTGCTGACGGTAGATCCGTTTAACAACCATATTGTTGATGACCTGACGTTTTCATTGGATAAGGACATTCGCCTGTTGGTGGGGGATCCTGACACCATAGAGAGCCTGATTCGCAACTACTACGGGGACGACGATGCCTCCATTGATGAAATCCTGCGCGAGTTCCGCCAGGAGATGCCGACGATAGATTCGGATGAGGAAGAAGTTGACCTAAACCAGGTTAACCAGGCGCCGATTATCCGCTTCGTCAACCTGGTGTTGCAGCAGGCCATTAAGGACAAGGCCTCGGACATCCACTTTGAGCCCTACGAGGATAAGTTTCGCATTCGGTATCGCGTGGATGGTGCTCTGTATGAAATGGCTCCGCCGCCGCGCAATCTGGCTTTGCCGGTGATCAGCCGTGTCAAGGTGATGTCCAGCCTGAATATTGCCGAGCGGCGCATCCCGCAGGATGGACGTATTAAAATGACCATTGCAGGACGCCCCGTGGATTTACGTGTTTCCACATTGCCCACCCAGTTTGGCGAGAGTGTGGTGTTGCGCGTACTTGACAAGTCCGTGGTCAACCTGGATCTGGACTCCCTGAATATGCCTGATGATGTACTCAATCCCGTAAAGGAGCTGTTTCAGCGCCCGAATGGGATCTTCATCGTTACAGGCCCGACAGGTTCGGGAAAAACAACCACCCTGTACAGTGGTTTGCGACGTGTGAATACCGTGGACCAGAAGATTCTGACAGCGGAAGATCCTGTGGAATATGAGATCGAGGGAATCATGCAGGTGCCGATCAATCATACGGTCGGCCTGACGTTTGCT
>CAZYDZ010000205.1:0-3290 GCA_964646535.1 uncultured Opitutaceae bacterium | reverse complement strand
GCCGCCTTGCGCTCTTTCCTGCGTCAAGACCCTGACGTGATCATGGTAGGGGAAATTCGCGACTTGGAAACCGCCCAGATTGCGGTACAGGCGTCCCTCACGGGGCACTTGGTGCTCAGTACGCTGCACACCAATGATTCGGCTGGTGCGGTTACCCGACTGGTCGACATGGGATTGGAACCTTATCTGATTGCCGCCTCTTTGGAGGCTGTACTTGCCCAGCGTCTGGTACGCCGCATCTGTACACACTGCCGCACTGCTTACGAACCCAGTCCTGATCTGATCGAACAGTTGGAGGTTGACCCGATTGAAATCGGGGATAACCAGTTCTATTTTGGCGCAGGCTGCCCCGTGTGCGAAGGGAGCGGTTACAAGGGACGAATGGGATTGTATGAGCTGATTTCGGTGAACGATGCCATTCGCGCGTTGATCACACGGCGCGCCCCTTCTCTGGAAATCCGTCAAAAGTCCGTCGAGCTGGGTATGCGTACTTTGCGCGATGATGGCTTACGGGCAATTTTTAATGGTGATACTTCCATAGAAGAAGTGTTAAAATACACCTGATACACTCATTTATATGGCCAAGTTTTCATACACTGCAATTGATAGGGGAGGAAAACAAAAAACAGGAAAGCTGGAGGCGTCCAGTTCCGATGCCGCATCCAGCAAGCTGGCAGGCATGGGCTTAATGGTGACGGCGCTACAGGAAGTTGCGGGAGGTAAATCCTCTTCGGGGGCGAGGAGATCCTTTTCTTTCGGAGCAAAAAAGAGCAATCAGCAGGAAGAGGTCAATACTGTGGTCAAGCGCCGCGCCTGCAATTCCAAGCAATTGTCGATTTTTACCCGTCAATTGGCCACTTTGCTGCAGTCAGGCTTGCCCTTGTTACGCAGTCTTGAGGTCATGTTGCGACAGGAGAGACTGCCTCTGATGCGCCGCGTATTGACGGGATTGGTGGAAAACGTGAAGACGGGTAACAACCTGTCGGAAGGCTTGTCCCAGTATCCCAAGACCTTTGACCGACTGTTCGTTAACATGGTCAAGGCAGGGGAGGCAGGGGGCGTGCTGGATGTGGTGCTGTCCCGTCTGGCCCGTTTCATGGAGAAGGCCAACCAACTGAAATCGAAGGTGAAGTCCGCCATGATTTACCCTGCGGTGGTAATCACGGCTGCGATTGTGATCGTGACCGGATTGATGGTTTTCGTAGTGCCGACCTTTGAGGAAGTGTTCGCCACTGCTCTGTCTGGAGCTACGATGCCGGCACCTACCCAGATCGTAATCGATACCAGCCGTTATATTAAGGAAAACGCACTGGTGGTCATTGCGGCGGCCATCGGCCTCGTGTTCGCAATTAGCTTTATTCGCAAAGTGCCATCCGTCATGCGAGTGTGGCATACCTATGTGCTACGGGTTCCGATTATCGGTCCGTTGATCATGAAGGCCACCGTCGCTCGTTTTGCGCGTACTTTCGGGACTCTGCTTTCCAGCGGTGTTCCGATCTTGCAGGCGCTGACAATCACCCGTGATACCGTCGGCAATATCCGCGTACAGGAAGCCTTGACGGATGTTCACGAGCGTGTGCGTGACGGGGAAAGCGTGGCCGCCCCGCTGGAACGCAGCAATGTGTTTCCAACGATGGTGACTTCCATGATTGAAGTAGGGGAAGAAACGGCTGAATTGCCCGAGATGCTGAACCGTATTGCCGACACCTATGATGATGAGGTGGATAATGCGGTGTCGGGTCTGACCGCCGCTTTGGAACCTGCAATGATTGTCGTGCTGGCCTGTATCGTCGGTTTCATTGTGATCGCGCTGTTCCTGCCGATCCTCGAGATCATGAACAACATCGGCAACTAACCGATGGGTAGGAACCATGAGTCCCATGGTTCCTACAGGAAATCAAGCTGGGCCGCCTATTTCTTCCTGCGCTTCTTTTGTTCGGACGGGGTCAGGTATGTACTCCCCTTGATCATCGACTCGTAGAGGTCGAGCATGCCGATTCCTTCGCGCGGTTTGACCTGATCATTGCGGGTGGCGCGGTCAATCTGCTTTTTCATCAGGCGGCACATATCGGGCACATTGTATTGAATGAACTGGATGACTTCAGAGACGCGTGAGCCCTGAATTGATTCCTCGATGTAAAAGCCATCTTCTTCATCCTCTTCCAGGAATACATGAACCTCATTGACCCGTCCAAAGAGGTTGTGCAGGTCGCCCATGATGTCCTGGTAGGCGCCAGTGAGGTAAATGGCCAGGTAGTAAGGCTTGTTTTTTTCCAGCGGATGCAGCGAAATCGTGTCCTGTACGTCCTCAAGATCAATGAATTGTGAGATTTTCCCTTCACTGTCGCAGGTAATGTCGACCAGAATCGCGTCTACGGTCGGCTTTTCATCCAGCCGATGAATGGGGGTAATGGGAAACAGTTGTTGGCATGCCCAATGATCCAGCAGAGACTGGAATACCGAGAAATTACAGACATATTGGTCAGCCAGAGTACGCCGCAATGCCTGCAAATCCTCAGGATGAAACCCTGATTCCTGTATGGTGTCACGGATTTGCTCGCAGATGCGCCAGAACAAGGATTCGGCCAGTGCGCGCGACTCCAGGTCAAGATACCCCAGATTGAACAGGGAAATGGCTTCCTCCTTTTTCTGCAGGGCATCGTGGAAGCGTTCCAGTCGGCTGTAGGAACGGGCGCTTTTCAGGATGTGCTGCAGATCCTTGATGATTGGATGAATTTTCTTGCGTTTGCGCACCTGGATATCCGTCTGTATTTTGGATATCCGATCGACCACCTCGACAATCAGCAGGGAGTGGGGAGCAACAACGGCGCGTCCGCTCTCCGAAATGAGATCGGGCACATCAATGCTCTGGTTGGAGCAGATTTCCTTTACGTTGAATACGACATCGCGGGCGTACTCTTCCATGGAGTAGTTGGTGGAAGAATCGAAGTTGGAACGGCTGCCATCATAATCGACCCCCAGGCCGCCGCCTACATCCAGATACTTCATGGGAAATCCCATTTTGGAGAGCTGACAGTAACAGTGGGTAGCCTCTGCCACCGCCCGTTTAATGGTGATGATGGATGGGATTTGTGAGCCGATATGGAAATGCAACAGGCAGAGAGACTGTCCCATGCGGTTCTTTTTCAATATTTGTACGGCCCGCAGAATTTCAGGGATGGTCAGGCCGAATTTGGCATCCTCGCCAGAGGAAGACGCCCATTTGCCTTCTCCGGATGCGGACAGTTTGACCCGTATGCCAATCAGGGGATCCACTTTCAGCTCCTTGG
>CAZYDZ010000204.1:0-4357 GCA_964646535.1 uncultured Opitutaceae bacterium | reverse complement strand
TCCCGGGCCAGTGCATGACATCCCTTTCGGCGCTTATCTCTTCTGAATACTTTTGTTCCTGCGTCAATCAGCGCCAGGTCTGAAGTGGGCTTATCAATGACGGTTGCCAGTACGGAAACTGCGACCTGATCCCATGAGAGGGCACGCTGATTATAAGCGAGCGCAAGATCCCCAAACATATAGGCGCCCGGGCGCACGCAATCAATCTCTGGCATCGTTGCCAACAGGGCGGCCGTCACGCTGCAACCAGGCCAAAGCTCCAGACGCGGATCCAAGGCGTCGCGACTCTCCACAAGAAATTGATACAATTTACGGGTTTCTTCCTCCACGGTATCCGCTTCCTTGGAGTAAAAGTGGCCTTCATGCGCGTAAATTCCCCGCAGGGTCATATAGGGAGATTTCTGAATCACCGACATCATTGCGCGCGCCTGCTCCAATGAACGGGCTCCCTCGCGTCCCAGCCCGGCATCAATTGCCATGATCACCTCAACCTTGAGATCCACACTTGTCAGCAAACGGGCTAATGCTTCCGCGTGCGCAACGCTGGTGACTGCCAGTTGCAGGGTGTCCAGTTGTCCAGCCAGAGCCTTTAAGCGCGGCCCTTTTTCCAGATCGACCAGCGAATGGGCGATGAAGATGGAGCGAACACCCGTTGCCAGCATCTTTTCGGCCTCGCTTAACTTGGCACAGGTCAATCCAGCCGCGCCAGCTTCTATCTGGCGACGTCCCACCTCAACCATCTTGTGTGTCTTGATATGTGGACGCAGGGCCACTTTATGGCGATCACAGATATCCTGCATGTTGCGGATATTGGTTTCCATCCTGGATACATCCAGAAGAACAGAGGGTGAGGGGAGAGACTGAATAGACATACTCTTCCTGTCTAGTTTGGTACGCATGTAAATGCACTAAAAAAAACAAATCGTGGCATGAAGCCCCTTTTACAATCCCCTCGTTTCGCCTCACGTGAATCCTCCCTTACCAATCCTTTGTGCATTGCGAGAATCAATTTTTCTGTTTGAACAATTCCTGAATTGCCAGATTGGCCAGGGTGAGACCAATGGCGCCAGTGACCATGGCTGTGGCGCCCAGTCCGCTGCCGCAGTCCATTGCAGTACTGCTGCCAGGTTCGGGGGTGTCACACACACTCCCGTCTGCCCACGGGTAAACGGGAGTTTCCAGCGAATAGACACAGGGAATGTGAAATGGTTTTTGTATATCCCTGGGAAAATTGTACTCGCGCCTGAGTTTTTTCCGCACATAGCGGAGCAGGGGATCGCGCACGGCTTCACCCAGGTCGCCCGTACGGATTTGTGACGGGTCTGTTTTTCCACCACCCGCGCCTGATGTGATCACGGGAATCCGGTTCCGCACACAAAAGTCCAGCAACAGGCATTTTACGGAAAGCGCGTCTATGGCGTCGACCACGACATCGGGGGCAAGCCCTGTTAACCAGTCAGTTTTTCGTTGGGAAAAGTAAAATGTCTCTTCATCAATTTTGCTGTCGGGATTGATTTCGCGCAGGCGCTCTTTCATCACTCTGGTTTTGTCGTGTCCGACAGTCATATCCGTGGCATGAACCTGGCGGTTGATGTTCGTCACACACACGGCATCGCCGTCAACAAGGGTGATGCGCCCAATTCCGCTGCGCGCCAGCGCTTCCGCGGTCCATGAGCCCACGCCGCCAATACCGATTACCGCAACATGCGCATTCTGCAGAATATCCTTCACTGCATTACCCCATACGCGCAGCACACCACCATGGCGGTCTTCCCATGTGGACTTGCTGTGGGTTGTGCTGAAACTCTCCATCGTGGAAATTTCGCTTGAAAATCAGGGTATCTCAAGAGAAAACCTATGTACGATGAGGGAGAAAAGGAAAGAGGAGAACATGTGGGGTGGCTTGCGCCTGCGCGATATGCCCGTCAATGAACGACCACAGGAGCGTCTGGAACAATACGGAGCCACGACATTGCGTGATACGGAATTGTTGGCGATGCTTCTGCGCAACGGCTCCCCGCAGAGCGATGTGATGGAAATAAGCTCCATGATCCTGCAGAGGGCTGGCTCATTGCATCACTTATTGCGCTGGGGAAAACAGGATTTTGAATCGGTGCCGGGGATTGGCAGGGTTAAGGCGCTGCAGTTTCTGGCCATTGTTGAGCTGGCCCGCCGTATTCTCGCACAGGAGATCCCGCAGGATCCTGTCCTTGATTCTCCACACAGTGTGTACCGCTATTTTTATCCAGTAACCATCGGTGTGGAGGTGGAAAAATTCTGGGTCATTACGCTGAATCGGAAAAACCGCCCGCTGGGGTATAAAGAGGTGACTTCAGGCACGGCTTCCAGTTGCCTGGTACATCCGCGCGAGGTATTCCGTGAAGCCATCCGCGAAGGGGCCAGCGCCATCATTGCCCTGCACAACCATCCGAGTGGAGATCCCGCCCCAAGTAAAGAGGATATTCGTGTCACCCGCCAACTGCGGGAAGCCTCCATTCTGCTCGGAATCGAACTGCTGGATCATCTGATTCTGGGACAAGAAAAGTTGGATCCCCTTGGCACAGGGTTCTATAGCTTTCAGGACAACGGCATGCTATAGTCAACCTTTCCTGTTGCCAACCCTGACCAGTAATTATCTACTGATACCTTTGGCTCAACTACTGCCGCTTTGATGGAGATATCACACATTCGCAACTTTTGTATTATTGCCCATGTCGATCATGGGAAGACCACCTTGTCTGATCGTCTGTTGGAGCAGACTGCCACCATCATGAAACGGGAGATGAAGGATCAGTTGCTCGATTCCATGGATCTGGAGCGGGAGAGGGGAATCACCATCAAGTCGCACCCCGTATCCATGACGTATCAGACGCTGAACAAAGAGCGCTATCAGTTTCATTTGATTGATACCCCCGGACATGTGGATTTTGCATACGAAGTGTCCCGCAGTCTGGCGGCCTGCGAGGGGGCTTTGTTATTAATTGATGCGGCACAGGGAGTTGAGGCACAGACAGTGGCGAATGCACAATTGGCTATTCGCCAGGGGCTGGCTATCATTCCTGTCATTAACAAGATCGATTTGCCCAGCGCCAATCTCGAACTCGCCAGTCGCCAGTTGGAGGATGTGCTGGCTATCCCTGCTGAGGAGGCCATCCTGGCCAGTGGTAAATCAGGTATCGGTATTGTCGATATTCTGGAGGCAGTAGTGGCGCGCATTCCAGTCCCGCGCTGGGCAGATTACGGGCACACCCGTGTATTGATTTTTGATTCTGTGTACGATGCCTACAAGGGGGTAATCTGTTATGTGCGTGTGTTCTCCGGCCAGGTTAAGGCGGGCGACATCGTGCAGATGATGAGCGACGGACGAAAGACCGAAGTGAAAGAGGTGGGCAGTTTCACCCCAAAAATGACCAGCCAGGGTCTATTGTATGCAGGATGTGTCGGTTATATTGTGACCAGCATCCGCGAAGTTGCTGATGTGAAGATCGGGGATACCATCACCAGTGCAACTTCGCCGGCAAAGAAAATGCTGCCTGGCTATCAGGAGGTGCGGCCCATGGTGTTCTCGGGAATCTATCCGCTGGATACGGCAGACTATGAAAAGCTGAAGGCCAGCGTTGGCAAACTGCGTTTGAATGATGCCGCGTTTGTGTTTCAGGCGGAGAGCAGCGCTGCTCTCGGCTTTGGCTTCCGTTGTGGCTTTCTCGGCCTGTTGCACATGGAGATTGTCCAGGAGCGCATTCGCCGTGAATACGACCTGGATATTATTAGCACTTATCCGAGCGTTGTGTATAAAGTTTTGGATACATCTGGCAATTGGATGGAAGTCGATAATCCCATCAACCTGCCTGAACCCACTTTGATTGAAGAAATTCATGAACCGACCATTGAGGCGACTTTGCACACGCCGAATGAGTGCGTGGGCGATTTGTTGGCGCTGGTGTCGGAAAAGCGAGGCCATTGTCACCACACGGAGACACTGGATGAACACCGTATCATGTTGCGCTGCAAACTGCCGTTGAACGAGATCCTGGTCGATTTCAATGATCGGTTGAAGTCAATCACCCGTGGATATGGCTCGATGGACTACGAACTGGGCAATTATGTCCAGTCTGATCTTGTGCGCCTGGATATTCTGGTTAACAGTGATTCCGTGGAAGCATTCAGCTCAATCGTCCACCGCAGCAAGGCAGAATCCAGAGGGCGTCACATTTGCTCCAAACTGGCCGATATTCTGCCAAGACAGATGTTCAAAGTGGCTCTTCAGGCAGCGGTCGGGGGCAAGGTTGTCGCTCGTGAAACGATCAGTGCATTGCGCAAGGACGTAACCGCGAAGTGCTACGGAGGAGATATTTCC
>CAZYDZ010000203.1:0-4408 GCA_964646535.1 uncultured Opitutaceae bacterium | reverse complement strand
GCCCACGCAGTCCTTCCTCCATCACGGAGTCGACTGCCACCCCACCGTGCCAGGACCATGCCATCAATACCAAACCGAGCAGCAACCCTGTCAATGCGGTGCCAATACCCCAGTCTTTATGTCTCTTCGAGGATATATAGGCTCTCGCAATATCAATCATATACCCCAGCGATCCCACCAGAATAAGACCTACCACCCAGTTGCGGGAGGTCTCCTTGCCCGTCATGACGGTCAACACAATCGCCAGCAGGCCAATGTTCAACAGGATACATCCGACCCAGGAAAATACTCCAGGGTTGCGCTTGCTGATTAAAAACATGGGGAACAACTTCAGCGATGCTCCCAACAGAATCATCCACAGGAATCCGATCAGCCCCAGATGCGCGTGGATGGCAATCAGGCTCTGCGAATCCAAACTGAAGACGGGAATATACTTATTCACCATCATCGCCATGGCCAACCCCGAAGCCACCAACAACCAGAACAGAGCATCAATAAAGGTAATCTGTGCGGGCTCCCATCGATTAAAACGTGAGGCCGTTTTTACCAAATTGATGACGAATAAAATCAGACCAAGAAATACTGCGGTTCCACCATGGCCTACCTCCGCGAAGTCCATGAGAACAAACCCGGTCAGCATCCACGGCATACCAATCGCATGTAGAATCAAATGAATCCAGGCCAACCGCAGGCTCCATAGCCGCACCGCAGCCATCACTGGCAGAATCATGTATCCCGCCCCGAAGATAAGCGAGGAGACCCAGCCCAGCACGATCAGATGCGCCATGGTCAGCACTTCAGGCCTGTATGGCTCACCGAACAGGATGTCAGGATGGCGAAACATGGTGGCAGTCCCCGCCCAAAACGAGAGAATGCCCAACATGAAAAAGCCAAGACACACCAGAGTGGCGGTAGAGCGTTGCGGAGGTGGAGTGGAATCAGCGGGTGCCTTCATGATTGGTTACGGGTCACTTTGTTTCTGAAATTATTCGTGTGTGGTACACTCACAGGATCGCCAAATCTGCGTCTCCCAGTGATCGGGACCGCATTCCTCGCTATCGTGGATGAAGCCCATTTCATCCAGTCGGTCCAACAAATGTACGGGCCGAAAGCGGGTGTGAATGGTCAACACCTCTCTCCGCCCCAATGAGGTTGCTGCTTCCAGCGCGCGCTGCATCGGTTCGGGAGGCTCCAGATCGCGTAAATCCAGTTCCAATACGGACTCGGGCAACACGGCTCCCGCGGGAGTAAACAGGATTTCCCACAAGCCTGACACCAATTGCCTGGCCTGTTCCCGATAGCCGCGCTGGCGCATGAACAAGTACAGCGGAGTCGGCTCAAAGGGAGCTTTTAACAATAATGTCTGATCAGCGCCCAGCCCGTCCACGCACTGCTGAATGTGAGAAAAGGGCTCTTCTCCGCGCGCCAATATGGGACGTACATCCAAAACTACCGGTGATGACATACTCATAGTTCTTATACTACAATCACACCTCTCAATTATTCTTGACCCGAATCAAGGTTATGAAAAATTCTGCGCTGTGCCCAATTCCCATCAGGACGCGCATCAACTGATGCTCTTACAAACTTTCCGTAAGACAATCATGTTTTCCGGTCTACCGCAAGAACAGTTGGCCCAGATCGCGGCTGGCTGTCGCCTGATCTCCCTTGCTAAAAACGAATTCCTGTTTCACGCGCAGGAAAAGGTCGCAGGGTTCTACATTGTTCATCACGGAGCCATCAATATACACCGCGTCACCGTTGATGGTGAAGAGCAGGTCATTCGAGTTTTTTATCCTGGAGAATCGTTTGGTGAAATGCTGCTGACGGAAGAGTCGGGTTATCCCGCCTCCGCCAAAGCCATCGAGTCCAGCCAG
Source organism: uncultured Opitutaceae bacterium (assembly GCA_964646535.1). Classification (GTDB taxonomy): domain Bacteria; phylum Verrucomicrobiota; class Verrucomicrobiia; order Opitutales; family UBA2995; genus CAZYDZ01. Next base: position 2,531 of record CAZYDZ010000203.1, on the reverse strand, counting down.
GTGATTCTGGTGCCCAAAATATTCTTCCGCGAAGAAATCCATCGCGATCCCGATCTCGCCCTGCGGATTCTCGCGGGCATGGGCAATCACTTGAAGTTTCTGGTGGATACCGTGGAAGACCTAAAACTAAAACAGGCAGAGTCCCGTGTCGCCCAATGGCTGCTGCGCCAGCATGCGAAAATGAATGGGCAAAAAGGAAAACCCACGGCTAAAATTACCATACCCATGGCCAAACGCCTGCTGGCCAGCCAACTGGGAATCACCAGTGAAACTTTTTCCCGCGTTTTGTTCCGTTTCCGTAAAGAAGGCTCTATCGCAGTAGACGGCAAAACCATCGACCTCCTCTCCCTGGAACAGCTCGCCCGTTACACCATCGGCGAACCCTGATATACGGGATCAGGTCAACGGGCCATTCCAGAGGCGCATCAGCTTTCTGGCGATCTCCAGCTTGGGAGACGGCCCAAACGTGTAACGGGTGCCCTCCCTCGAGAATACCTCAACCGTATTCTGGTCGCTGGCAAAACCCTGCCCTGGAATATCCACCCTGTTGGCAACAATCCAATCGATTTTTTTACCGACCAGCTTGGACTGGGCATACTGCTCCAGATTTTCCGTTTCAGCCGCGAATCCAACCAGGGTTTGCCCCGCTCGACGCACTGCAGCCAGGCCCGCTAAAATATCAGGCACGGGCTCCAATTCGAGTGACAGCATCCCCTCGCGTTTTATTTTCTGCGCGGCAATCTGCCTGGGACGAAAATCTCCGACAGCCGCACTCATGATGAGCAAATCAGCCTCAGTAAATTGTTGCCTGAGCTCATGCTCCATCTCCAATGCCGATACGACGGGAACCAGATGAACACCGTCAGGAACAGGCAACGTCACAGGACCCGACACCAACACGACATCCCATCCCGACTCGCGCGCAGCAGCAGCCAGTGCGTATCCCATCTTACCCGTGGAGGGATTGCTCAAAAAACGAACCGGATCAAGAAATTCTCTGGTGGGTCCTGCAGATATCAGACAACGGCGCATACCCCATTTGTTAGCACGAACCAACCCGCCAGCTCAACCTTCAAAACACGAGGCCGCACAGTCAAAAGCAACACGTCAACGCATCGATCGCTTTCCCCTCTTTTTCGAATCACCATAGGTTTGGTTCGGCTCTGCAATCGTAATCCGAGGATCCAATAATTCGATCTCCTCCATCCATTCCCCTACGGTAGACTGCATGGCTTCCGCCATAATAAACAGTGTCATCAGGGAAGGAAGACGCACACCGCGTTCAATTCGGGAAATCGTCATTGGATCCAATCCTGTACGATAGCCCAACTCGCGCTGTGTCATCCCACACTGTTTGCGGGCCTGTCGAATCACACTAGCCACCGCCTTGTCTAATTCCATTCACCGAATTCTACCGAATCGCCTCCCTCGCATAACTAGACTCTTTAGTCTATTTTTCTTGACATAATACATCCAATCTGCTGTCTTATGTCACAAGATTTGGATTTACTCGCAAACATGGTCATTTTTACCAAGCCTTGAGTTACCAGTCAGGCCACCGCCTGGACATCCACCGCCCTTATTGGATGTCCAGGCTTTTTTATTCATACAGCTACAAGGCTGCCCCAACCTCAAAAAAATGCGCCACAGGGCATTACCCTGTGGCGCAATACCCACAATGCAGGCCAAAGCAATGATCAGGTAGCCTCAACAGCTCCCTCAGCATCGTCCTTTTTACCCGAAACTTTCTTTTCGTCCGCAACTTGGCCTGTGTCAACAGCATCAGTCAGGGTTTCCATCAGCCCTTTAGCCGTATCCGTTTTCAGGCCCAGCTCATTCACCAGTTTTTCCACCAGAGGTAAATTCATACGGTAACCAAGGGCAGCATCCACCAATTGTGAAGGCAACGATCCTCCACCTGCAGCTCCAACAGCGGCGCCAGACTGGCCAGCCCCACCCATACCAAACCCTGTCGCCTGCAGGATCTTGATACTCTCGATCTTCTCCATCGGTTTGACTGTGGCTTCCATCAAGGCCGGTGCGATCTGGGCAATCACCTTGCGCAGTTCAAATGTCATGACCGCCTGACTCAACAGATTCTTGGCTTCATTGATTGCCTGCTGACCATACGCATCGACCTCAAAGCGACGTTGATCGGCTTCGGCGACAATCCGAATGCGCTCCGCATCAGCGCGGGCTTCCGTCAACCTGGCTTCCGCCACATCCTCAGCGGCCTTGCGTTCGGCCTCTGCGCGCACTGTCACATCAATGGCCTCAATCTGTGCTTCTTCCTGTGCCTTAATAAGGCGGATTTCCTTTTGACGGTTGGCAATCGCAGTCTCCTTGACGGTTTCCACCGCTTCTTCCTGCTTGACCTTATCCGCGCGGGCCAATGCCGCAGAAGCTTCTGCCTTGGACTTTTCCTCAGACTTCTGAGCAATCGCGATATCGGCCACCTGCTTGCTGATATCGATGGATTGAACACGTAAAATATCCGCATTCTCCACCTGGCGCTTGGCCTCGATCTCGCG
>CAZYDZ010000202.1:3453-4467 GCA_964646535.1 uncultured Opitutaceae bacterium | reverse complement strand
CTCAATCAAGAAGCAATTGCACAGTTTAGTGGGCCGTTGAATCCCTTGATTACAGTGATTCGTCCAAAGTACTTTGCCTTTTCCCAGACCCGTTTGTTGCAATTGCTTATTGCCTCCGTCTGCGTCCTTACGCTGTCCAGTGCGTGCAGTCCCATGGAAACACGTGTGGAACAAGGATATCGCGAAGGTATCCTATGGGTTGGTAATGGCGGAGAACCGCGCAATCTTGATCCACATACGGTCACAGGTCTGCCAGAGTTCAGCATCATACGCGCGCTCTTTGAGGGACTCGTTGAACTGGACTCTAAAACGCTGCAACCGATTCCTGCTGCGGCAGACCGATGGGAGGCATCCGAAGATCTGCGCACAATCCGTTTCCACCTGAATCCTGCGGGACGCTGGTCCAACGGCAATCCTGTCACCGCTGAAGATTTCCTGTTCTCATGGCAACGCATGCTCTCTCCTGCTTTGGGAGCCCAATACGCTTCGGAACTCTATATATTGAAAGGGGCACGCGACTACCATCAGGGACGGACAAATGATTTTTCCAGTGTGGGTGTAAAGGTAATTGATTCCCACACGCTAGAGGTTGAATTGGAAATCCCCATGCCAACCGATTATGTCCTGCGCCTCATGGCCCATTCGATATGGGTGCCTGTACACAAGGACACGATTCTCCAACATGGACGTATCGACCAGCGTGACACGCGCTGGACACGCGCTGGCAATCTGGTCGGCAATGGCGACTTTGTCCTGCGCGACTGGAATGTCAACGCATGGATTCGCGTCGTTCCCAACATTCATCACCGCAACAGGGAACAGCTCGATCTGCATGAAATCCGTTTTATTCCCGTATCCAATCAACAGACAGAGGAACGGCTATTCCGCACGGGCATGTTGCACACCACCAACGGTCTGCTGCCCTCCCGCCTGGGCTACTATCGGGACAATGCCTCTCCCGCACTGCGTACCGATCCCTGGTTCGGGACTTACTATCTGGTCATCAACACAAAA
>CAZYDZ010000202.1:0-3443 GCA_964646535.1 uncultured Opitutaceae bacterium | reverse complement strand
CAAAAGCGCCGCCGCTGGATGATGTGCGTGTGCGCAAGGCTCTTGCCTACAGTATTCATCGGGAAAATATCGTGACCCAAATCGTTCGCGGCAACCAACAACCAGCCTATTCTTTCGTTCCCCCGGGATTGCATGGATGGCCGCAACAGCAATGGTTTGCCTATTCTCCGGAGCGGGCCAAACAGTTGTTACGGGAGGCCCACGTTCCAACGGAAGCCTGGCAGTCGATCCGTTATCTGTTCAATACACAGGAAGTGAATACGTCTGTAGCTGAAGCCATCACCCACATGTGGCAGCAGGAACTCGGTATCCGCATTGGCACGATTAACCAGGAATGGAAAGTCTATCTGGACAGCCGTCGCGCACGGAATTTTGAAATTCTACGTGCCAGTTGGATCGGGGACTATCCCGACCCGGTAACATTCCTTGGACTGTGGACGACCGACAGTACCAACAACGCCACCGGCTGGAGTAATGCGGAATATGACCGCCTGTTACACCAGGCGGCAGGAGAAAAAGATCCTGTAACACGCTACCAGTTGCTTTCACGGGCAGAAGGTATTCTGATGGAGGAAATGCCTGTCATCCCCCTCTATTTTCTCAACCGCACCTATTTACTGGATTCCAGGATCAAGGGCTGGGACGCCAACCTGCTGGATCGCAGACCCTGGTCAGCGATCTCTTTTACCAAAGAAAAATGAACCTGCATGTGGACCCTGATTGTCAGACGTTTGCTTGAAGCCGTTCCAGTCCTGCTACTACTGGCATTGGCGACATTTATCGCCAGTCGTCTGGCTCCAGGAAACCCATTTTCATCCAGCGATCGCGAGTTCCCCCCTGAGGTGATCCATCAGATCGAAGCCCATTACGGACTGGACAGGCCAATTCCCATACAATTCTGGAACTATCTGACAGGCCTGTTTCGTGGCGACCTGGGGCCATCGCTACAATACCCAGGCTGGTCAGTACAGGAATTGATCGGACAAAAACTGCTGATCTCACTCGAACTAGGAATCCTTGCCTTTCTGTTCGCCCTGTTGCTCGGTGTCGGAATCGGTTTTCTATCCTGTATCAAACCCGACTCCTGGCTGGACTGGCTGCCGTCCAGCGCAATCCTGCTCGGTATCGGCCTTCCCTCCTTCCTGCTGGGTCCCTGCTGGTCTACTGTTTTGCGCTCAAACTGCATTGGCTGCCAGTTGCAGGATGGGATACCATAGGCTCGCGTATCCTGCCAGTCATTACGCTCGGCAGTTTTTACGCCGCCTATCTGGCCCGTTTGTCGCGCGCATCCCTGCGCGAAACACTATCGCTGGATTTCATACGCACTGCACGAGCCAAAGGCATATCCCGCACCCGTGTCCTGTTCATACACCTGGGTAAAAACGCACTGCTCCCCGTGGTGGCATTCAGCGGGCCTGCTGTTGCAGGATTACTCAGCGGCTCGTTTGTGGTTGAAACCATTTTTAATATTCCAGGACTCGGCCAATTCTTTGTAAATGCCGCCTTCAATCGCGATTACTTCATGTTGCAGGGTACGGTTCTGCTGTTTGCGGTCATGATCCTGCTGTTCAACCTGATTGCCGATCTGATTCAACTCTGGATGGATCCCCGCCAACGATCACAGCGATGACTTCATCAACAAGCCAAAACCGTTCTCCAGGCCGTGAACTATGGCATCGTTTCCGCGCCAACAAAGTTGCTTTTGGCGCATCCGTTGCATTGGTTCTGCTGGTACTCTCTTGCTTTTTACTGCCGTTGTGTATTCCGTATTCTCCCATCGACGGCAATCTCGAACAGGGAGTGCAACCGCCGAGCAACCAACACTGGATGGGAACGGATATCCAGGGACGCGATCTGCTCAGCCGCATCCTGCAAGGAGGACAGGTCTCTTTCACCGTGGGTTTTGCAGGCACTGTCGTCGCCGTGTTCATCGGCACGCTCTACGGGGCAATCGCCGCTATCGGTGGAGCGCAGCGCGACAGTATCATGATGCGCATAGTGGACATCCTATACGCATTTCCATTCCTTATCGTGGTCGTCCTGCTGACCGTTTATTTTGAGAATTTCCGCAACAGCCAGTTGTTCCTTTTTCTCGCAATCGGGTGTATCGAATGGCTTACCATGGCCCGGGTTATCCGCTCGCGCGTACTCGCCCTAAAGCCTCTTCCGTACATTCTTGCCGCCCGTTGCCTCGGACGCACCAACAACGGAATTCTACGCATTCACCTGCTCCCCAATCTGCTCGGCCTCATCATTGTGTACGGCTCCCTCACCATCCCCAGGGTCATGCTGTTGGAAGCCTACCTGAGCTTCCTGGGGCTCGGCATCCAGCCCCCCCTCAGCTCGTGGGGACGTCTCATCAAGGAAGGTACGGATGTCATGGAAGACTTCCCCTGGCTGATCCTCTTTCCCAGTCTCATTTTCTTCGTCACCCTTCTCTGTCTCAATCTCGCTGGTGAAGGCCTGCGCCGCGCCCTTGACCCAAGGGAACGCCGATAAGCCACAAAGCCTCTCACCAAGGCCCAAAGATTCAGACGACTGACATTTCCACCGCCATGTCATCATGGCCCTGAATGAAGCGATTACAAAGCGCCTTCGCGTGAGCCAGATTCATTGCTCAGACTCGTTTTTCAGCACAGCATCTTCGGTTTCAGGGAAAAACTCAGCAAACAGCGGACGCGTATTATGCCACCAGTCACGCCACAACATAATCTCTTTTTCACTACAAAGATCCATTGGATGGGTCACTCCACCTTTAGTAGAAATACTCCCCTCGGGAAGATTTTTTATCAACTTAGACAAAACAAACGCTGCCGTGCATGCAGAAGGTGCAACCCAAACATCACCAACATAGACAAAACTTCCATCGGGATTAACAGACTGCACGACTGGCGATGCCACTAGTGGCTCTTTAAGCGTTTCCCCTAAATAAAAAATCACCTTCCTATCTGCCAATACCTCCATTGCAAGTAATGCATTTTGCTGGTGATTAGGAATATTACTTCGTGCCATTTTAAAAAGCATTTCCCTTTCACTAGCAACACCACGACGGGCAAGCTCAACTTTCATCGGAAACACATCACCCCACCAATGCAAATTCCATATATCCATCTTAATCCCAAGCGAGTTAATACCCTGATTAAGGTCCGAAATAGTATAATCCTTATATTTATTAATATATTCTTTTGACTTATCTGTATTCAATATATCAATTCCAAATAAGTTACCATAAAACAATAAATTAATGATAAATAGAAAAACCCCATATTTCTTGTTCTTTTTCATCTTTGTAAAAGTAATATTGACCTGACCCGAATAGCGCTAGTTTAGCGAGGTAATCGCTGTTTTTCCATGTAGGAGGGGCTTTACGCCCCGACCAGCTCAGCATAATTTCGGGTCGGGGCGTTGATGCGGATATCCGAGCCAACAGACTTCCTTTATGG
>CAZYDZ010000201.1:0-4491 GCA_964646535.1 uncultured Opitutaceae bacterium | reverse complement strand
AGCTCTCGTTTGGAGACTTCGGTATCCAGACGCTCGACCGGGGCTGGATGACCGCCGCCCAGATTGAGGCCGCCCGTGTCGCCATCACCCGTACCATGAAACGCCGAGGCAAGGTGTGGATCCGTGTGTTCCCGCACAAGTCTGTCACCAAGAAACCGGCGGAAACCCGTCAGGGTAAAGGAAAAGGTCCGGTGGAGTTCTGGGCTGCGGTGATCAAGCCAGGCCACGTCCTGTTTGAAATCTCCGGAGTGTCCGAGACGGTGGCGCGCGAAGCGCTGCGCCTGGCCGATACCAAACTTCCCTTCCGCTGCCGCTTTATTGCCCGCGAAGAACTCGCCAACTAACAGGAACGACATGAAAGCCTCTGAAATCCGCGAATTTTCTCTGAACGAGCTTGAAAAGAAACTTAGGGACAGCCGTTCCGAGTTGCTCAACCTGCGTCTGCGCAAGCAGACCGGCCAGGTGGAAAAGCCCCATCTGATCCGCGCCCTGCGCCGCGACATTGCCCGCCTGGAAACCATCCTCCGGCAAAAGAATAATGTTGCCGAATAACCTGTAACAGTATCTAATTCACCCTTTTTTCCCTTCCCATGGAGACATCCTCCCGTAACAAGCGCAAATCTCTGGTCGGAGTGGTCACAAGCCGCTCTGGAGACAAGTCTGTCAAGGTGACTATCGCCTACAAGATTCCTCACCCTCTCTATAAGAAGGTGGTGAACCGCAAAACTGTGGTTCACGCCCATGATGAGAAGAATGAAACCAAAGTGGGGGACCGGGTGGAAATCATGGAAACCCGTCCTCTCAGCAAACTGAAACGCTGGCGCATCACCCGTGTGGTGGAAGTTGCTCCAGTATCGGAAGGATAACCTTTTAATTTTTTAATCCGATGATCCAGCTTCTTAGCAAACTTGATGTCGCGGACAATACCGGCGCCCGCAAGGCCTGTATGATCCGCCGTCTGGGCCAGCTCAAAAAAACCGCCTCCGTCGGCGACATCATTGTCGTCAACATCAAGGAGAGTAGCACTGACGCTTCTGTGAAAAAGGGCGACGTGGTAAAGGCTGTCGTGGTTCGCACCAAGGCTCCCATTCGCCGCGCGGATGGCAGTTATCTGCGTTTCGACAGCAACGCGATCGTCATTCTGGACGGTAACAACAACCCGCGCGGTTCCCGTATTTTCGGACCTGTTGCGCGTGAATTGCGCCAGAAAAATTTCATGAAAATTATTTCTCTCGCACCGGAGGTACTCTGATTATGAAGCGTCAAATTAAATCAGGAGACCAGGTAATCGTTATTTCCGGCAGTCATCGCCACAAGACCGGGCGTGTATTGAGCACGATCAAATCCAAGGAGCGCGCCGTGGTGGAGGGTGTTGCGATGATCAAGAAACACGAAAAGAAGACCCAGGAGAATCCTGAGGGTGCGATCGTGGAACGCGAAGGTTCCATTCATATTTCCAATCTGATGTTGGCGGACAAGTACAATGCCCGTCGCGAAAAGAAAGGTTTGTCCCCCATTAAGCCAGGCTCTGCGGAGTCCGAGGCCTAATGGCACCGTCCGGTCGGTAATCGGAGGTTTTTCACATGAGCGTTCCATATCTTAAAGAATTTTACAAAAACACAGTAGTTCCGGAGCTGATCAAGTCCCGTGGCTACAAAAACCCGCATGAGGTACCGGCAATCGAGAAGATTGTCATTAATTCGGGTATCAATGCGTCTGCAGAAAAGAGCCATATCCAGGAAGTGACGAGTGAAATCGCCCTGGTGGCCGGGCAGAAGCCCGTGCAGACCTTGTCCCGTACCTCGATTTCCAACTTCAAGTTGCGTGAAGGCCAGGTGGTTGGAGTCAAGGTTACGTTGCGCGGACAAAGGATGTACGATTTCCTGTATCGTCTGTTGTCTGTCGCGTTGCCTACCATCCGCGACTTCCGCGGGATTCCTTCCCGTTTTGACGGAAAGGGCAACTACACGCTGGGGATTTCCGACCATACCATTTTCCCTGAAATCTCGATTGATGGAGCCCGCCGTGGCACCATTGGTATGGATATTTCCATTGTCACCACTGCTGAGACCGATGAAGAGGGGCGCGAGTTGCTCAGCCTGATCGGGATGCCTTTCCGTAAATAACCTTTTGATTTCATGGCCAAACGTTCCGCAATCCACCGCAATTTGAAGCGCAAGCGCCTGGTAGAAAAATATTCTGCCAAGCGTCAGCAGTTGAAGGCGACTCTCGCCAATCCTGAAACTCCTGATGAGGAATTTTTCAAGGCACAGCGCAAGCTGGCCTCACTGCCGCGCAATTCCAGCCCGGTACGCGTGAGGAACCGTTGCAATATCACGGGGCGTCCACGCGCTTACATCCGCAAATATGGTCTTTCACGCCTTACCTTCCGTGAACTCGCTCTCGACGGGAAGATTCCCGGCGTGACCAAGTCTTCCTGGTAAACATTCTCTCCTGAAAATACGGATATCATTCGGGAACACACCTATATCATTCAAATTATCATATCATGTCCGATCCGATCAGTGACTTTTTAACGCGAATTCGCAATGCCAGCCGAGCAGGGCGCGAGCAATGTATTTCGCAACACTCCAGATTGTGCGAGAGCTTGTTGGCCATCCTTAAAGCTGAGGGCTTTATCCGCGGCTACGAGGTATCCAAAGATGAACGCGGCCACAAGACGCTGGTGGTGCAATTGAAGTATGTCGACCAGACGCCTGCAATCACCGATATCCAACGCGTGAGCCGTCCGGGACGCCGCATTTACTTTGGCTCAACCGAGATTCCCCGCGTGCTTGGCGGGTTGGGAATTTCCATCCTGACCACCCCCAAGGGAGTCATGAACGATCGTGAAGCCCGCCGCAGTAAACTCGGCGGTGAACTGATCTGCAACGTCTGGTAATTCAATCTTCCGAAAGTTATTGCTATGAGTCGCATCGGTAAAAATCCTATTTCTTTTCCTGACAAGGTAAAAATCTCCGTGAACGGTTCCACCGTCAACGTGGAGGGCCCAAAGGGAAAATTGACTAAAACATTCGATCCTGTCGTATCTTTCAGCCTGGACAGCAATGTCCTGCAGGTGCAAAAAAAGTCGGACAGTCGTTTTGCCAACGCCATGCTGGGCACTGCCCGCTCTATCGTTGCAGGTATGGTCCAGGGGGTGATTTCGGGGTATTCCAAAGACCTGGAAATCCATGGTGTGGGATTCCGCGCCACGCTGAAGGGCAAAAGCCTTGATCTGGCGCTTGGCTATTCCCACCCGATTGTCTATTCCATCCCCGAAGGGATTGTAGTCACCGTCACAGACAACACCAAGTTGAAGGTGGAAGGGGTGGACAAGCAGTTGGTAGGCGCTGTTGCAGCGGATATCAAGCGCTTTTATCCGCCTGAGCCTTACAAGGGCAAGGGAGTTCGTATTGTGGGTGAGCGCCTGTTGCGCAAGGAAGGTAAGACCGCCTCGTAATCCTGAAAGGAGAAGATCATGTCCAACTCGGTTAAACATAAAAATTCATTGCGTCAGAAGAGAGTCTGGCGTATTCGTAAAAAGGTTGTCGGTACAGCGGAACGTCCACGTTTGGTGGTTCATTTCAGCAACAAGCACACTTATGCCCAGTGTATCAATGATGTGACTGGGAGCACTCTGGTGTCTGCTTCATCCACGGAAAAATCTCTGGTGGATCAGAAATTGTCCGCCAGTGTCGAGTCTGCTGCCACAATCGGCAAAGTGATTGGAGAAAAGGCCAAGGCTGCGGGATTGTCCACAGTCGTGTTCGACCGCAATGGTCGTCGTTATCATGGTGCGGTCAAGGCATTTGCGGATGCCGCCCGTGAAGCAGGTCTCGAATTTTAAGCGTCTATGAGCAAAGCACCACAGAAACAAAAAAGTTTTCCTGCGGAGGAGGAGTCCTCCTTCATTGAAAAGGTAGTCCATATCAACCGTTGTGCCAAGGTGGTCAAGGGGGGACGTCGCTTCAGCTTCTCTTCACTGGTGGTCGCTGGTGACGGGCTTGGGCAGGTTGGCGTTGGTTATGGCAAAGCCAAGGAAGTGCCTGAAGCAATCCGCAAGGGTACTGAGCGTGCCCGCAAGAATATGAAACGGGTGGAATTGAAGGGGGATACCATCCCTCATGAAGTGGTTGGCGAAGCGGACGGCGGCAAGGTGTTGTTGCGCCCTGCAACCACGGGTACGGGGGTCATTGCAGGCGGTGGCGTTCGCGCTGTGCTCGAAGCGGTTGGCGTGAAGAATGTTCTCTCCAAGTCGCTCGGCTCCAACAATGAATTGGCAATGGTGGCTGCAACCATCGACGGACTCAAGAAATTGCGTTCTGCGGAACAGTTTGCACGCCTGCGCTCTGCTGAATAAGGTATTTCTATGAAATTGCACGAAATTAAGAAGGCTCCAGGCTCCACTCATTCACGCAAACGTGTGGGACGTGGCCATTCCTCTGGTCATGGCAAGACTGCCGGTAAGGGCCACAAGGGACAGAAGGC
>CAZYDZ010000200.1:0-4517 GCA_964646535.1 uncultured Opitutaceae bacterium | reverse complement strand
CTTCCATATGCAGGGATTCAGGACGAATGGAAACCGTTACGTTCACCCCCTCTGCCACCCGTATCTCCTGCGGTTGCGCCCATACTCCCTCAAGTACACCAAGGGGTGTCTCAACAAGCGCCGTATTGCCCTCCACCCGCACCATCCTGCCCGCGATAAAATTGGTTTCCCCAATAAAATCCGCAACCCTGCAACTGGCTGGGCGACGATAAATCTCGACCGGGGTGCCAACCTGTAGCAAACGCCCCTCTTCCAGCACGGCAATCCTATCCGCCACGGACAATGCCTCTTTCTGATCATGCGTCACATAAACCGTGGTCACGCCATACTCCTTGCAAACCCTGCGTATCTCCCCTCGCATTTCCTGCCGCAAACGCGCATCCAGATTAGACAGTGGTTCATCCAGCAGCAGACATTTCGGCCTGACCACCAGCGCGCGGGCCAATGCCACCCGCTGCTGCTGTCCGCCAGACAACTCATCAGGACGCCTGCCATCATAAGCCTCCATACGCACGGAACGTAAAGCCTGCTCCACCCGTCTATGTATTTCAGATTTGGATACGCCACGCTGCTCTAATCCAAATGCCACGTTTTGTGCCACCGTCATGTGCGGCCATAGCGCATAATTCTGGAACACCATCCCCGTATTGCGCTTATGCACCTCCAGCCTGGTCACATCCTCTCCATCAAATAAAATCCTGCCGCTATCGGGTTTGTAAAAACCTGCAATTGACCGCAACAACGTAGTTTTGCCACATCCGCTGGCGCCCAACAGGAAAAACAGCTCACCAGGTTCAATACTCAGACTCACCTGCCGCAGTGCCCGTACTGCACCGAACGTCTTGACCAGATTTTCGATTTCCAAACGAATCATAGCCAGACCAGCATCCTGCAGTGTCAACGAAACAGCAATACCGGAATCCGACAGGCACGAATCATTTCGGTCGTGGTACTGCCGATAAACAGTTCACGGATACGGCTCTGACCAAACGCACCCATCAACAGCAAATCCACTTCCTGGTCATCCACATACTCTGCAATGGCCGAATCCGGCCGCCCGTGCAGCATCTGCATCGTTACCTTCAGGCCTGCCTTGGACAACGCATTTTCTGCTTCACGGATATATTTGAGTGAGACCTCTTCCTGCTGATTTTCCGTTACCACCACCACATGCAGCTCCACATCGTGCAAAAACGGATGCTCAATCCAGAACTGCAACGCCCGTCTGGCGGTTTTTCCACCATCGTATGCCACCAGCGCCTTACGTGTTTCACGATATTTGCGAGAGGTCACCAGGCAGGGACGGTTGGAACTCCGCACGACACGTTCCAAGGTCGAACCCAAATGCTCTGTGGCGAAATTTGCATTTTCTCCGCGTTTTCCCAGTATCACCATATCGGCATCCTCCTCTTCTTCCTTCAGGCAGTCCACCAACAATCCGCTGCGGTGGGAAGTGCGCACAGGAATCCGAGGCTGATGGTTGGTGAAATAGTCTTCCGCCCATTTTAATACAATCTCCGATTTGGTGGCCTCCAGGTTCTGCAATTGTCCCATCACCGCCTGATAGGGCTGCACACCGATACTGCCGCTCAAATCCGCAATCAATGGAATTTCCAGAAAGCGTAAATCTGTTACATACAAAGCATGTACGGAAGCCTGACTACGGGTTGCCCACCAAGATGTGTACTCCGCGCACACTTGTGAATACTTTGAACCATCCGTACAGTAGAGTAATGTTTTCATAATCTAAACAACGGAAACACCGTTTCCTTTCCTGCAAATCATTCTAGCGTATCCACGGATCACATGCACCAAAAAACGTCTATTCGGCTCCTAATCTGGTTCCACTGGGCACAACGGTATTTTTAGAAACCACCAGCACCCCATCGCGCACAAAAACACCATTCTTCTGGTAATGGGCATCCAGACGGGAAGGATCCAGATACACATCATCGCCGATACGAGCGTTCTTATCAATGATCGCATTACGAATCACACAACGCTTGCCGATTCCCACAGGGGGAACTCCTTCTTCCTCCTTCTGTTTCTGTTGCGCGGCAGATTCAAAATAATCCGCCCCCATCACCACGCAATTCTCCAGTGTGGTTTCGTACTCAATCAATGCCCGCACCCCAATGACACACCGTTTCAAATTTACATTGGTTAGAATACAGCCATCCGCAATAATCACCTGATCCATTCGGCAACGGTTGATTTTAGAAGCAGGCAGGTATCTCGCATGGGTGTAAATCAGCGCGCGGGAATCAAAGAAGTTGAACTTGGGTACGATATCCGTCAGTTGCAGGTTACACTCGAAAAAGGCACGCACAGTTCCAATGTCCTCCCAGTAGCCATCAAAGATATAACTTTTAAGAGAGGAACGCCCGAGCAGGCCTGGAATGATCTCCTTGCCGAAATCCGCTTCGGAACCACTCAATACATCTTTCAACACTTCCTTGCGGAACAGATAAATTCCCATGGAGGCCAGACAGTATTTTCTTCCCTCTTGGGCCGAAGATACCCGACTGGTTAACTCGGGACTGATCGCCAGCCCCTCAATGACCTTCGGATCTTTTGGTTTTTCGACGAATTCCTGAATCGACAGATCGTCACTCACCCGCATCAACCCCAGCCCCTCCACCTCATCCACAGCCATCGCCTTGGCGGCAATCGTCACATCGGCTCCTGTTTGCATGTGCTGGTTGACCAGCTTGCGAAAATCCATCCGATAGAGCTGGTCTCCGCTCAGAATCAGTATCAAGTCAAAGTAACGGTCATTGAAGTGATGCAGGTTCTGCCGCACCGCATCCGCCGTTCCCTGGTACCAGGTTTCACCGTACTCGGTCTGCTCGGCGCTCAGGATATCCACGAAACCGCCGCCAAACGGATCGAATTTATACGATTCCTGAATATGACGATGCAGCGATGCTGTGTTAAACTGCGTCAACAGGTAGATCCGGTTAATTCCCGAATTGAGACAGTTGCTGATTGGTATATCGACCAGCCGATACTTACCCGCCAGCGGCACTGCTGGTTTGCAACGCTCTTTAGTCAACGGGTATAGACGCGTACCACGTCCCCCTCCCATAATTACGGCTAAAACAGTTGGCGTCATATCACCAGTCGATATTGAGGAGGCTTTTTCAGGTTTGCCAGAACAAAGCGTGCCGTTACAGAGATTTCACACAACAGGGAGGTGTGAACAAGCATTGCTACTAGCCAAACCATTGTAGGAGCGGTTTTACGTCGCGACCAGGTCAACCGCGCTCTGATGACACGAAGTCGCGAAGGAGAAGAATTCAGGAACCACAGATGGCGCCGATTTTCGCAGATGTCAGAACCATAGGATGGGCAGTATCTCACAAAGCCAACAAAGACAGAAGGATTCTTGGTCTTGGCGTCCTCTGCGCCTTGGTGAGAGACCTGTTTCTCTATGTGAAGTCACAATTCTATCTCTGCGAAAATCGGCGCCATCTGTGGCTCCTTTTCTTCGCGGCTTCGCGTAAGCCTTTCTCTGCATCCCCCTGCCCCGCATGTTTTGGTGTTGTTTTCAGGATTCTGAAATGACACAATGATTCCTTTGTATTATTCACGTCTTTCATGGACTGCTTCCCTTCATTGAGTGAATTCCGCGATCTGGCGAAAACCGGCAATCTGATTCCGGTTTACGTTGATCTGACCGCGGACTTCGAAACGCCGGTCTCCGTGTATGCCAAGCTGCGCGCACGTGGACCCGCCTACTTACTCGAATCGATTGAAGGAGGTTCTCAGCTCTATCGCTACTCGTTTATCGGCGGCCAGCCGATCGCCGAGTTGCGGGCTGATGCCAGTGGGGTGACCTGGCAGGAGGGTTCGCAAAAGGAATCCCATCCGGTCGGCACAGACCCGCTCTCCCTGTTGCGGGAAAAAATGTCGCATTATCGTCCGGTGGAACTGCATGGTATGCCGCGTTTCCTCGGCGGAGCGGTCGGCTACCTCGGCTACGAATATATTCACCATGTCGAGCCGCAGGTTCCGCGTGCACCAAAGGATGTCGTCGGGATTCCGGAAGCTCTGTTCATGCTGACCGACAAGGTGGTGATCTTTGACCGCGCCAACCAGAGTCTGCGCCTGTGCAAGAATGTACTGGTGGAAGGCAATGCAGACGAGGCCTACGCCTCAGCCTGTCGCGAACTGGAGGAATGGTACGGCTGGTTGCGCTCGCAAAGCGGCCCCGCGCCGATTCCAATCCCGAAAACGGGTGAAATCTCCGTTCCCGCCAGCAACTTTACCCGCGAACGTTTCTGCGAGGCGGTCGAACAGACCCGCGAGTTCATTCGTTCCGGTGACGTCATCCAGGTGGTACTGAGCCAGCGCTTCGAGCAGGAATTTCCCCACTCGCCGCTGGATCTCTACCGGGCATTGCGCACGGTCAATCCGTCGCCCTACATGTTTTGCTTCGATACCGGCGAGTTTGCGCTGGTCGGTGCCTCGCCAGAGGTGCATGTACGCCTGACCCAGGATTTGGTGGAAATCCG
>CAZYDZ010000199.1:0-4520 GCA_964646535.1 uncultured Opitutaceae bacterium | reverse complement strand
CCCATTGCCTGGTAGGCAGTAAATCCTTGATCCAGGGTGACAAGTTGCAGGTTGTGGGTCATGGCCAGTGAGGCAAGCCAGGCATCCATCCAAATGTTGGGCGAGGACATTTCCGTTTTAGAGAGGGCGAGCCATAAAGAACGGGTGCTGCTGGTTTCGTCGATCATGCCGATGGCGTCGTTGCGTAGGATTTCCGACAGGAATTGTATGGCGGCGGTGTTGGAGAAGGCGGATTGTCCACACGCTTGCATGGCGCGTGATTGGGTGAGTAGGCGCAGGAACCCCATTTCGGTCTGCCGACAAAAGAGGAGATCCCCTGCCGACAAAGACTCGTGGAGATACCAATGGCGTGCGATCTGGTGTTGACTGTGCCCGGCGAAAATGAGCGCCAGCCAGGTGTTTAAGTCCAATAACTTACGCATCGGTATCCCGTTCTTCGGTTTTTACCAGATGGAGCATGGCTTGTGTGTCCAGATGTGGGGGTGGCGTTTTGTCATCGGGTTGGATGACAGGCAGTGTTTTTGCGGTCGGCCGTGCCTTGGAGGAATAGGCTGCCGTGGGTTCTGTCAGTACCCCATTGGGAAGCGAACGCAACCGGTCATATTCCGCAATAGAGATCAATACCGCGACAGGATGGTTGTGTTTCTGAATTAAAACTGGTCCCCGTTGCGCCGCTTCCAGCACCTTGCCAAAGCTTTGCTTGGCAGTATTGGATGAAATCATCTGCATTCATCCAATATAATTCCGGTTCTTTAGACTGTCAAGGGAACGACCGGAAGGAAACCGCAGATTGCGCAGATTTTCACAGAAAAGAAATCGCTCCTCGTCGTTTTTTCGTTCCTTGATCCTGTCTATCCTGTGAATCCTGTCCGGATTTTTAGACAGGATTCACAGGATGAACAGGATTGAAGAGAGGGGGATCGTCAACGACCAATATAGTAAATTGCAGTATTATCCTTGTATATATGGATTGATACTCCTATTTTACTAGAATGCTGGTGCGTGAAAAGCAGTCCTATATTGAAAACTGTCTGGAACAATTTCCTGCGTTTTTCGTTTCTTGACCCTGTCTATCCTGTGAATTCTGTCCGAATCTTTAGACAGGATTTACAAGATGAACAGGATTGAAGAGAGGGGATGGACTGAATGTCTATAGATACGGGCTAGTAGGATAAGAAGAGGGATACAAGGAGATTTCCTGGTGAAACGACCTTGAGGACATCGGTTACGACCCATATGACGGTTTCTGGCCTCGTGAGACCTTGCGTCTGGTGGACGTGTCTGATTGTCTGGGAGGCAGATAACGCAAGTTTCTATGAAGCCAAACAAAGTCTGGTTGTCAGGATATGTGACCCTGTGGCTCTGCTGTTCTTTCGCTCTAGGTACGGGAGAAGAATGGGTGATACTTAGATCGGAACACAGCGTGGAGTCAGAACGGCGATATCAGTCGTTTTCTGACGAGGAGCTGCAGCGACAGATCGCCGTACGGATTGATGCAGGGGGCGTAGATAGGCATGTGCAGAAAATGCGCGCAGAACTCGCGCGCCGCGGCAACGTAGAAGAGCGCAAAAGGATTTTTACAGCTTTGTACAATACGGTGGCTCCGGAACAGCAGCAGATGTTACATGCATTATTGGTGATGTCGGATCGGGAGGCCGTGTTTCATTTGGGGGAATTGCTACACCATCCCGGGCAGCGTAGTTTGGATGGTGTAATGATTGGTGCTAATGGGAAAATCTATGATTCCTATACGTGGTTTGGAGAGAGTATCTGGAAAAGAGCAGCAAGAGTGTTTTCGATATTGGTTCAATCTGTGCCAACTACAGGAATGGATGCGAGAGCTATTGAGTCTTACGATGGCGAACGAATGCAACTATGGCATGATTGGTGGCGACGAAACAGGCCTCAATTCCAGGAGTTTTTTGCGGGTAAACTGGCTCTGGAAAAAGATATCCATCGGATAGAGGAAATTGACGGATTGCGTAGCAAAAGGATCGGGGCTCATACTAATGGCGCTCCAGCGCTTATTTTAAGGATATACAAACGGGTGGAAATGTTGGAGCGTCGCTATGAGGTCGAGCCTTCATTGTGGACTGCTCAAGGATCCCAGTATATCGCTGATCTATTGTTGGATTTTTATGAGGCTTTGAGTCCATATAACGCATCCTATTCCTTGCTGTATCTGCCGCAATCCTTGTACGAGGAGAGTGGGCAGTGGGGCGATCATGCGGAAATCACGTATTTCCCGCAACAGTCCACCAGCGATCGGATTGCACTGCTATTGCGCGACTTGGAGAGGGGAAGGAGTTTGTACCAGCAGGGCCATGACAAAGAAAAATGGTATCGTGTGGCGGCTTCCAGAACGTTGGCGATGCTTCTCTCGGACTTGATTCCGCACTTTTTGGATTTCCCGCAGACAAAAAAACATCTGTCCGCGGCAACTCAACATCAGATGGAGGATCTCGTGCGGTTGGCGAGGTTGACGCGCTTTTGGGATACGGTTCATCGCGAGTCCATACAAACCGATAAAGACTTGGTTGGTAGGATAAAGGAGTTGCAAGGGTTGCTGCCGGAGCGAGTAAACAAGCAACAGGATGATTCTTCTCTAATGGTTGAGATGATTCATGCATGTGCCTTGTATTTGGTTAATCAATACGAAGGTGGGTTAAGATCAAGGGATGTTAGCCTGGCTTTGGACGAACTTTTCAGGCAGATGAGCAGACTTTTCTATTTATATGCACGACAAAACCATTCGTTCGGAGATTCGCCGCGTGCGGATTTATTGAATTCCATATACACACAAGGGGAACGTTTTGCTGCGCACGAGAGAAGTGTTCCTGTGGATGAAAGACCGGGGTCCGGAATATGGGGAGATGACTTTCGTTCCTATTCCTGTGAGGAAGGCAATGAGTCTTTGGTGCGGGAAATATACAGAAAAATAGAGATGCTACTGGCCGATTATGAGAAAGAAGAGTCTCTATGGAATGCCCGCGATATCGGTTATGTGGCGACGGTATTGTTGGATTTTTACGAAACGTTGCATTGGCATCAAAATCAACATTCACGCGGTATGCTTTCATTTCGTATGGTCTCTCCGATGCGTGTGGATGAGTGGTCCCAGAAAACTCTGACTGCAGATCCTGTGCAGACCATAGAGGAGCGTGTAGATGCACATTTGAATCTTGTTGTGAAATTCATTTTGACCGAGAACGAGGAGAGCGATTATGAGGAGCGCGTAACTGCTTACGATATCGCAGTGGCGAGAAGTCTGGCCATGATGCAGGCGTCCTTGCTGCCTCGATTTTTGGATTTTCCTCAGACGCAACAATATTTGTCTAAGGATGTTCGGCAAGTCATGGAGGAAATGGTTTTATTGGCGCGTACCATCCATTTCTTGAATGAGCAGCGCTATTATCCTATGCACACACCTGAGGATTGGATTCGTCAGGCAGATCATATTATCGGGTTCATTCCAGATTGTATTAATAAGGGGCGTAAAGAATCTTCCTATATTGTAGCGCATATCTGCGAGGGGATTGGGTATTTACAGGCACAATACTGGAAAAAAGAATCTTTGCAGTCTGCCAATTCGGCGAAAAAACTGGTAGACCTGCTCCTTCTGTATAGTCACAGGTTCCCCCCCGATGAAGACGAGTTGGATGGGCTGTGTAGTCCCCCTGTAGTATTGTTGGAGAGTGAATACACGATCGAGAATAACAAACTCGGATATTACGCCGAGGCGAAGAAGAGTGTCTACAGTCTGAAACGACAAGCCCGGTCTTGGTTGAGTAGATCTGAAAATCAGGACCGCATTCGGGTGTTGCTGGACGAAACACGTATGCAAGAGCTGGAGGAATGGATGGGTGAATCCGAATAACCGGATAACAAGGGGGAAAATGTATTGAGGATCCGTTTAGGACAGTACCGCGGTAGCCGATGTATTGACAGGGGGGGGGCAGGAGGCAATCGTGGGATCGTTTTCAGCACGTGTGCAATGGCAACAACCTTATATTTCCTCATCGGCCCGACCGCAGTGGGCAAGACCGATCTCTCGTTGGAGTGGGCGGAGCGGATGGATGCGGAGATCGTGTCGTGTGACAGCCTGCTGTTTTATCAAGGAATGGACATCGGCACGGCCAAGCCGACCCAGGCGGAGCGCGCGCGGGTGCGACATCATCTGATTGACCTGGTGCCAGCGCGCGAGCCGTTTAATCTGCCGCGGTTCCTGCAGGCTGCGGAAACGGCGATTGCGGATATTCAGGTGCGTGGGAAAAATATTCTGATCACTGGCGGTTCGGGCTTTTACTTGTACAGTTTTTTTCAGCCGTTGCCGCAGGAATTGCCTGCCGATGACGGAGTACGCGACGAATTGGACGTTTTGCAGGCACAACAAGGATTGGTTGGAATGTTGCGTGAACTTGATCGCCTGCACCCTAAGGGGACACCTGGTTTGGATCGGAACAATCCCCACCGTGTGTTCAACGCATTGTTGCGCTCGCGCCTGCTGGGGCTTTCCTGGC
>CAZYDZ010000198.1:0-4526 GCA_964646535.1 uncultured Opitutaceae bacterium | reverse complement strand
ATCTGCACCACACGATGTGGTGGAGATTCCCGCATTCCCGCAGCCGTCACCCGCACATAGCGGGCTCGCTCGCGTAAATCATTCAATGTGGCGGCGCCCAGGTAGCCCATGCCCGACTGCAAGCCACCAATCAGGGTAGCCAATACTTCATCCAACGGACCCGACAATTCCTTGAGCGCCTCAATTCCCTCCGCCGTTCCCTTGCGAAACGCATCGCGCGCCTCGCGTCCATAACGGCTGGCAGAACCTTTTTTCATGGCAGACATACTGCCCATCCCGCGATACTCCTTATAAATCTTGCCGTTAATCTCAATGATCTTGCCTGGCGCCTCGCGACATCCAGCCAACAGGCTGCCACAAATTACCGCATTGGCCAGCGTCAACGCCTTGACCATGTCGCCACTCTTGGAAATCCCCCCATCCGCCAGAATGGAGACGCCGCGGGCCGCGGCCTCGCGCGAAGCCGCGTACAGCGCGGTCAATTGCGGGATACCCACTCCCGCTACAATGCGGGTGGTGCAAATGGAACCAGGCCCCTGCCCAACCTTGATTGCATTGGCGCCAGCCTCGGCGAGATAGGCCACTCCAGCCGCACTGGTCACATTACCGGCAATCAAAGTAAGATCGGGAAACTCACTGTGCAGCAGACGCACCGTTTCACCGACTCCGATCGAATGTCCATGCGCCGTGGAGACCGCCACCGCGTCCACCCCCTCCTGCACCAGGCGACTGATGTGGCGCAGCACACGCTCCCTGTCAAGCGAACCATCAGGTTTGCGCACCGCGGAAACCGCAGCGCCGCAAATCAGGCGGAAACTGCTGTCGCGCGCAGGCTTGATTCGCGACTGCGACTCTTCAATCAGCTTTTCAATGTCGCTAAGGGTAAACATACCACGCAGGCGGAACTGGCGATCCACCACCAACAGCTTGTTGATTCCCATGTTCTCGGTGAAAAACCTGTCCGCTGCCGCAATCGGATCACTACCAAGATCGCTTTCCTGAATCGTAAAAAGCTGCTCCCTCGGAGTCATCGCCTCCTGCACAGTCTTGTCGCGATAGCGATGCTTCAACACCTTGCCGGAAAGCAATCCGAGCAAATCCCCCTTGTCTCCCACCACTGGAAAAGTACTGAAGCCATACTTGCGTTCCTGCTGCAGACGCAGCACATCCCCCACCTGCAGATCAGGGCGGATGGTGATCGGCTCCTGGATCAGGCCGTTGATGAAATTCTTTACCCGCGCCACCTCCTTCACCTGCAACTCCTCGGGCATATTGTAGTGAATCAATCCCAACCCACCGTGCAGCGCCATCCCGATTGCCATCTCAGCTTCGGTCACCGTATCCATATCCGCGGAAACAATCGGCACCTGCAACGAAAGCGAATCCGATATCCGCGTCTGCAATGAAGCATCACGCGGCAGAATTTCCGAATAACGGGTCGCCAGCGAAACATCGTCAAACGTCAGCCCGGTCGGGACATTCTGACGGAAGAAATCATCCGCCGGCAGATAAAACTCCGCATCCAATGGGTGACTCATATGCAACTTTGTCTCAGACATGCTCTAATATAGTGTAGTCGGCTCCCTTGAATCTCAATGCCAAAATCTAACTGGCCCGGACATCGACAGAATATCACTGAGTTAAGAGGGCGATCGCTGGTTTTCCGCAGGAGCGGCTTCATGCCGCAACCAAGTCCACACCATGTTCCGGTCGCGGCATAAAGCCGCTCCTGCATTTTACGCAAAGCCTAAGCCCTATAGAGCCTATGGGATTCATATTTGACCTACGGATTTGTCTATGAGAGGGATAGATACTGATGCATCTTTCTTCGTGTATGGATTGGATTGCAGGGGGGGAATGGCAATACGGAGAAACCCCCTCTGATTTCGTGCAGGATTTGCAGCGGACCCGCTGTTCACTGCGCGCACACCTGACAGGAGATCCACAGGAGCCCACGGTTCTGATTCTCTCTGCTGATCCGCGCACATTCATTCTTGGAGCTGCTGCAGCAATACTGGAGTCCTGCAATCTGATCCTCGGCTCGGCGCAGTGGGGAGCGGAAACCCAACACCAGCTTCAGGCACTGCTTCCTGATGGCACCATTGTGTGGAAGCAACAGTGGCAGACCTTGCACTCCACACAATCCATATCGCTACACAAGGGCTACGCCTCATTTTCTCCGTGGATCGCCATCGCCACGGGCGGAACCTCCGGGGTACTCAAACTGGCGGTACACAACCGGCAGACGTTGACGACAGCCGCACAGGGCTTACACCATTTCATGGGAGATTCACTGCCGTTGAACAGCATTGCGAACCTCCCGTTGCATCACGTCAGCGGGTGGATGCCACTATGGCGCGCCTGGTGCAGCGGCGGACAAGTGGCCACACTGGACACGCTGGAGAAACACCCCTTACAAAGTCCCGAGGAATGGCTATTGTCATGGGTACCGACCCAGCTCTACCGCGAATTACAACAGCCGACCACCAAGATTCCCTATTCCCGGTTACGAGGTATCCTGGTTGGCGGGGCAGGATTGGCCGACAACCTGGCGGCAAACGCGCGCAGACAGCAATGGCCGCTGATGCCCAGCTACGGCATGACCGAAACTGCGGCACTGGTGGCGGCATTGAAGCCAGAACAATTCCTTGCCAGTATCCCCGGCTACGGAAGCGCACTGCCTCATGCCCGATTACACATCTCATCTGGACAGGAATTGTCGATTGAATCCGACTCCCTTTTCCTCGGTTATCTGGGAGAACCTCCCCGTCAACAGCGTTTCTTTTCACCCAATGATCTTGCCCGGTGGTCATCCGAAGAATCACTGCTGATCCTTGGTCGCTCAGATCACTTAATTAATACAGGCGGAGAAAAAGTCTCCCCTGAACAGATCGAGCAGACACTATTGCAGAGCAGTCTGCTCGCAGATGCCGCAGTCACCAGTCTGCCCGATCCCGAATGGGGAGAACGAGTGGTCGCACTGGTTCAATGGCACAACACGCGCGAACCACAACAGGAAGCCCTCTTGCAATACCTGCATGAACGCTTGGCGCGCTGGCAGATTCCACAGCAACTGATTTCCGTACCGCGACTGCCGCGCAATGAGGCTGGCAAACTGATGCGTTCCCAACTGCGGGAAATCGCCCGCACTCAGTAATCCACCAATACTTCCCGACCTGCTTCCCCGCGGCGCAAACCATCAAACAGACGCAGCAGGTCTTCCACTTTCAGCTTCTGTTTCTCCTCTCCACAGAAATCATGCACAATACGACCATGGTGCATCATGATCAGCCGATCCCCCATACTGACCGCCTGCTGCATGGAGTGGGTCACCATAAACGTGGTCAATCGATTCTCTTCCACCACTTCTCTCGTCAACTGGATAACCTGTGACGCACTCTTCGGATCCAACGCGGCCGTGTGTTCGTCCAGCAACAGCAACTGCGGCCTGTTCCATGTCGCCATCAACAGAGTCAACGCCTGTCGCTGGCCCCCTGAGAGGGAACCGATCATATTGTACAGGCGATCTTGCAACCCCATGTTCAGGCAGCTCACTCGATCATAGAGTTCCCGTTTTAGAGAACCCGACAGAGCCCACCGCAATCCCCTGCGACTGCCGCGCTTCGCCGCCATCGCAAAATTTTCCGCAATGGAAAGATTCGGCGCCGTCCCGCTGAACGGATTTTGAAAAACCCTGCCAACCAAAGAGGCTCTCCTGTGCTCTGGCCAGGAAGTAATCGCCTTTCCCGCAAGGGTCAGAGAACCACTGTCAACAGGGAAACTGCCTGCAATCGCATTCAGCAAAGTGGATTTACCTGAGCCATTCATTCCCAAGACAATCACAAACGACCCCTCTTCAATGTGCAGGTCCACACCATTGAGAGCCCGCACTTCGTTAATCGTGCCGAGATTGAAACCTTTACGGATATCTTTCAGTATGAGCATGGCTGTTTCAGGTGCGGCGCGGTGACAACTTCTTCAAGATTCCAGGCAACACGAGCGCAATGAACACAAACACGGCGGTGATCAGTTTGAGATCATTTGGATTCAATCCCCAACGCAGGGCCAGGGAAACCAGCAGACGGAACAGAACAGACCCCATAATGGCGCCGATCAACGCCACCTTCAGGCTGCGCTCGCCTGTCAGCGACTCTCCGATAATCACGCTGGCCAAGCCCCACACAATCATACCAATCCCCATCTGCGCATCCGCAAATCCCTGGTACTGGGCCAACAGCGAGCCCGACAGCGCAATCAGCCCGTTGGAGATGGCCAAGCCCAAAATAAAATGGCCGTCCACATTGCCACCCAGCGCCCGCATCATCTGAGGATTGTCTCCGCTACCGCGCATTGCCGTACCCAATTCGGTATTGAAAAACAAATAGACGAGAAGGGAAACCAAGCCAATGACAGCAATCACACCCAATAGTGAAGCCAAATCGCCCGAGTGTACGCGCCACCCCATCAACATCAGGCCCTCGTTGCCCCACACACTCTTGCCCCAGGCATCCACCATGGATTTCAGG
>CAZYDZ010000197.1:1465-4527 GCA_964646535.1 uncultured Opitutaceae bacterium | reverse complement strand
GGTCGACCCCTAGTGTTGCCGCTACGCGGTTGACCACAGTCTGCTTATCGCCTGAAAGCATAAGGGTAGCGATATTTTTCTTATGCAGCATCCTGATCGTATCAGGGCTATCATCCTTAATTTCGTCGGCAATGACAACATAACCCATGAGCACCTGGTCGATAGCGGTCAGAACAAGTGTGTCGGGGATATTTCTTACTTCCTCCGGGACAGCAATGCCGGACTTTTCCATCAGGGTGATATTGCTGCGGCCCCCCATCACTCTCAAATTCAGGGAATACAACGCCGTCATCACGAGAATCCCTGAAAGCAGACCGTTGATGCGAAAACGCATGTGCAGCACTCCTGTCACCGTTCCCGCCAGCATGCCAGCGAAGAAACCTGCCAACGTGGCCACCCAAGGGGATATCCCCCATACGCAGAATACTGCTGTCACCGAAGCGCCAAGCGTAATAGAGCCATCGGCGGTGATATCAGGCATTCCAAATATACGAAATGAAATCAATACCCCAATCGCCAACAGCGAGAGAATCAATCCCAGGGTAAGTGCGGCAATCAGCAATGACATTCCAAAATCTCCTGTTTAACGTTCTGCCTCATCAGCGACATCCTCACCCTCCTTCTGTGCAACCTCTTTCTTAAAAGCTGCTTCACGTTCGCGTATCGGGTAACGGATTCCACCCCCTTTTTCCTTCACCATGTAGGCTCTGGTGATCAGATCCTCGGAAAAACGCCAGCGCTCAGGATATTTCAACCCATCGTGTACCTGCTGATTCAACGCTATTTTTTCAGGCAGATAATTCACCACGGGAATGCCCTTGGGATCGCGACCACGCAATACCTCCGCAGCCAACCTGCCAGTCTGCTTGCCGACTTCGTAGTAGTCCGCGCCAACCGCAAACAACAAACCTTTTTCCGCATCTGAAGGGAATACACTGACTGCGGGGATTCCCGCTTTGACCGCAGTCTGTATCGCATTTTGAATCGCACTCATCACTGTGATGTCTCCAGGAATCAACAACATGTCGATCCCCTTCGGCAACAGTGACGCCGTCGCCTCCAGAACATCACCCGATGTCGTCACATTGGCTTCGATCAAACGGATGCCCAGCTCTTTACATATTGCGCGGGCATCCTGCAACTGCACCATCGAATTGACTTCACTGCTATTCCACACCGTACCGATCACCTTCAAGGAGGGGTTGATTTCATGCGCCAGCCGAATGGCATTTTTAATCGGTATACGGGTTCCATACCCTGTCATCCACTCGGGATGCTCCAATGTATCCAGAGACTTTATACCCACATTAAGGGCAACAGGATCCGCTATCAGGGCAAAGACATGTCGAACACGACGATCCTTGTTCGCATTCGCCACCGACTGCAAACTCGGCGTGGTCACTGTAATAATCAGGTCAAACTGCCCACCCGTCACATCCTGTGCGATCGCATTCGCAAGATTGCTATCGCCCGCGGGATTGAATTCACGCAGGAACATAGTCTTATCATGAATGAAACCCTCCTCCTGCAGCCCATGGACGATACCTCGCACCCCCTCGTCAAATATGGTCTGCTTGTTGGGCTGCACCACCGCAATGCGCGGCATTCCCGTATGCTCCCTTCTCTCAAAACCCGTACGCGACCCCATATCCGACAGGAGCAATACTGCGGATGCAACGGCAATCAATAGAATCCCAAGAAATAGCTGGCGGGCAACTTGCTTCATTTATGCGCAGAAAGTCTCATGAAGCATAAAGATCGCTGTCAAGTTTTCCTTATACTAAACATCTATAATAGGAGCGGCTATATTTCCCCGACTCACCGCTGATCTGCTGCCAGCGAGGGAGCCAGTTTGGTCTCTGCCTGCAGCCCCGCACAATGATCCAACCATGCCGTGAATGCGATCATGGAGGCATTGTCGCCCGTATGGCGGGGCTGTGCCGCCAGAAAGCGCACCTGCTGACAAGCCGCCAACTGCTGCAGTTCTTCGCGCAATACCTGATTGTTCGCCACCCCGCCCGACAATCCAAAGCTGCGGTAACGCCCCGTATCCAATTCCTCGCCACAACGCAAAATCAACTGGCGAAACACGGCGTGCTGATAGCTGGCACACAACGAGGGACGTTGGTCGATCACTTCTTCCGCCGACATGGATTCCAAGCGATACCTCAAACTGGTTTTCAATCCCGAATAACTGAAACGCCCTCTCATACGCGGGTCATTGCCATCAGGGAACACAAATTCCCGAGTGCTTCCCGCGCTGGCCAGTTTTTCCACATGAGGACCGCCAGGATACGGAAGTCCCAACAACTTGGCGCCCTTGTCCAGCGCTTCCCCAGCCGCATCATCTTCCGTCTGTGCCAGAATCCTCCACTCACGGCCATCCTCACAAGAGGCCAACAGCGTATTGCCGCCTGACACCAGCAAGCCCAGATGGGGCAGGCAAGGCCGAAGAATCTCTTCAGGCAGACCAGATTGTCCTGCAAACAACGGCATGAATACCGAGAACAAATGTGCGCGCAGATGATTGACGCCATCCAGCGGTATCTGCCAGCGCAACTGCAACGCTTTCGCCATGGCCAACCCCAGAGCCAGACATGGAGCCAGACCCGGGCCCCGGGTGACAGCCAGCCGCTCAATCTTCACAGGGTCAACCGCCTTGAGAACATGCTCCAATAATAACGGCAGGGAACGCAAATGCTCACGGCTGGCCAGTTCAGGCACAACACCACCGTATTGGGCGTGCAGGTCAATCTGACTCACCAACCACTCACGGGCCTCGCCACTTTGCGAATCCCACACCGCCAACGCCGATTCGTCACAGGAAGACTCAATCGCAAAAATCATTTCCGCCGTGCCTCCTCCAACCATTGCAATGCACTTTCCAGGGTCACATCGCTGATCCACTCGCCCCCGAACCTCTCCAAAAACAACTCTTCCCCGAGATGCGATGCCATTCTTTTCTGTAGGAATACCCTGGCCGTATCTTCCGCACCCATCCCCGTAAGAACATCTGGAATCACTCCCTCCCCGGATATGTCCTTACCTTGAGGGGTACGATA
>CAZYDZ010000197.1:0-1455 GCA_964646535.1 uncultured Opitutaceae bacterium | reverse complement strand
CGGGCAGTGGTCAACCGTACCGCCTCATGGTAACCTATCTGCAATATCGACTGCACGGTCGCTTTGCCATAGCTCGGTTCCCCAAACACCCGGGCCGTACCACTTTCCTGCAAGACTGCCGCCATTATCTCAGACGCCGAGGCGGACCCTTTGTCGATCAATACCGCAATCGGATAATCCGGCGCCTTTCCCTCTTCCTGGTTTAATTCCGCAACATCCCTGCCGCGCGCGGGGGCTACCATACGCAACAACACTGTATCCCGTGGGTAGAAATAACCAATCAAATCCAGACAGGATACCAGAATTCCCCCTGGATTGTTGCGCAGATCAATCACCAATCCATGCATGCCCTTCTCCTCCATTTCCCGCAACGCCTTCACCACCTCCTCATCAGTCTTATTGCCAAAACGGCTGATGCGCAGGTATCCTATTCCAGGACGCAGCCAGTCCCTGGCCACAAGGGTAGCCACCGCAATTTCACGCCGCTCCAGTTTAAAACTTATTTCTTCACCGGAAGAAGGGCGCAATACTCCCACCTGTACCGTACTGCCTTCTTCTCCCCGCAAACGGGCAACCACCTCCTGGAAGTCACGGGCAATCATCGACTCACCATCCACTTCCACAATCTGATCCCCGGGGAATATCCCCGCCTCCTGGGCAGCCCCGCCCTCAAAAGGGGACAACACAATCAATCGATCCTGGTTATAGCTCACTTCCACGCCTATCCCCACATAACGCTGCTCCCGAAAATCAACAAACTCATTGAATGAATCCCCTGAAATCCATTCTGCATACGGATCCACCGACTGCAACATGGCTTGGATACCACGCTGAGATACCTCTTCCATACTCCATTGATCCGCATCCACCTGTTCCGCCTTCATAATACGCAACACCACCGCAAAGCGGTGAATCGACTGCCAGTACTCCAGAGTAAAAATCGGACGGAATGGCGGCTGAAAACCCAGATATGTAATCAGGGCAATCAGACCGACGAGGATTCCCATTCGGATATTCTTACTCCATCTGTTCATTGGTGGTTGCCAGACAGGTTCAACACTTTGCCCGTTTTCTTCAAGCGTAATACTATGGCAGGCACGGATACGTTTTGCAAAAAGTCTCACGCGAAACCCACGAAGAATTTAATGAATAGGGCTTGCCTGTGGGAGCAGCAATGCTGCAACCCAAACGTGGTGTAAGCGTAATCAGCGACATAAAGCCGCTCCTACAGGGCCGCAGGGAGACCGCCAAACTATACCAAGTACCACTACGGCGGAGAAAATGCGCTCGCCGCCTCCGTCAGTATTGCTGTACAACCCCTTCCCTGCCATGAGCGAGACCGTTTCCAATACCCTGCACGAAATCCTGCTGCGACAATACCGGCAACAGGGCGAACTTCGTTTTCACCAGTTCATGCGCACCGTCCTGTACGAACCCGAACTTGGGTATTACGCA
>CAZYDZ010000196.1:0-4544 GCA_964646535.1 uncultured Opitutaceae bacterium | reverse complement strand
ATACAATGGGAAAACAGCGGCTGGCAGAAAATGGACTATTCAGCCCCCTTGAGCCGGAGGCGTGGGGCGTAATCGTAGAAAATTTCCTTGCAGTTTTTTTGCTGAGATTACCTCTATTACGGTGATCCTCTGGGGCAAAGCATGTAGGGTTGAAGCTACTTGGACGTAAAATGAGTACGACTATCCGACTAGATTTCAGAAATTGGAAGAAAGGATAGAGATGGCAAAAGCATTCAAAAGTAACAAAAATTTAAGGGTTGAAAAAGGATTTTTACAGGACATAATGTCCTCTAAAATGCCCAGTAAATACCGACAAATACCGATGCAACCACTCCCGTTACTGCTTGAGGCAAGGCGGCGTTTGACCCAGCAGGACTTGGCAGAGCGGCTGAACATTGCCTCAAAGACAGTAGGTCGATGGGAAAGGGGGGAGACCCGGTGTCCTGCAATAGTCGGGCCGGCACTTCGCGACATACTGATGTCGGTTCCTCGGATTCCGGCACGGGAAAGCCGGTTCACTTTTACTGATCTCTTTGCCGGAATTGGCGGAATCAGGCTTGGTTTTCAGGAATCAGGCGGTCAGTGTGTTTTCACATCCGAGTGGAATGACTGGTCAAAGAAAACCTATATCGAGAATTTCGGCAACGGTCATCCGTTTGTTGGAGACATCGCAAAACAGGCTGCTGAGGAAATTCCCGATCATGACCTCCTGCTGGGAGGGTTTCCTTGCCAACCTTTCAGCATTGCAGGGGTTAGCAAGAAGAACGCTCTTGGAAAGCCGCACGGATTTGAATGCACGACGCAGGGAACCTTGTTTTTCGATGTGGCCCGGATTATCGCCGTAAAACGGCCAAAGGCATTCCTGCTAGAGAATGTCAAGAATCTGCTGAGTCATGACAGAGGTGAGACATTCCGCATCATCATCGAGACACTGCGGGACGAGCTTGGCTATCAGGTGTTTTACAAGGTATTGGATGCGCAAAGTTGGGTCCCTCAACATCGTGAGCGTATTCTTATCGCAGGCTTTCGGGAAAAATGCTTGTTTAGCTGGGATGATCTGCGAATTCCGGAACAGGGACCCGTGCTCGACAGCATCTTGCATCCCGAAGATGGCAGTGAGGATGCCGAAGCCCCCTATACGACAGGAGATCTCGCAAAAGTTCATAGCAAGTATACTCTAACTGATAACATGTGGGAGTATCTCCAAGCATATGCGCGAAAGCACCGGGAAGCTGGAAATGGCTTTGGTTTTGGCCTTGTAACGCGGAACGATGTAGCAAGAACACTTTCTGCCCGCTATTATAAGGACGGTTCTGAAATTCTGGTTTCGCGAGGGAAAGGCAAAAATCCCAGACGTCTTACTCCAAGAGAGTGCGCTCGGCTGATGGGATTTCCAGACACTTTCGTGATCCCTGTTAGCGATACCCAAGCTTACAGGCAGTTCGGGAACAGTGTCGTTGTTCCGGTTATCAGAGAAATTGCGCGTATAATGACACCACACATCATTGAGGCCAAGCAATACGCAGAAACCGGGACGATGCAGCAGCTTTTGTTTGTTTAGACAGATGGATATTGTGGATGCAGTTACCCGGAGCCGAATGATGTCTGGTATCAGGGGAGAGAACACGAAACCGGAAGTCAGGGTGCGCCGGATCCTTCATGGACACGGATTCAGGTTCCGACTGCATGTGGCGCACCTTCCTGGCAAGCCGGATATTGTACTGGCGCGTTTCAGGGCCGTTGTCATGGTGCATGGCTGCTTTTGGCATGGACACGAATGCCATTTGTTCAAATGGCCTAGTTCCCGGGTGCAATTCTGGAAGGAAAAGATAGAACAGAATCGCAAGAACGACCTGAGGGCGGCGGAGGCCTTGCTCGCAAAAGGATGGCGTGTCGCAACAATATGGGAATGTGCAATGAAAGGCGCAGGTGGCATGGACGACGGCGCATTAGCAAAAAATCTCACAGAATGGATTCAAGGCGATGCGACGGAAATGGAAATAACCGGAAAAAAAACGGAGGCTTCATGAAGGGAGGGCATCTTTCGGAATATTTTACAGGTGTCGCCGCAAAACGCCTGAGTGCTGTTGAGGCAGATGTAGTACGCAGTCACCAGCATGAGTTCAATGGAGTGGAGGGACTGAAACGGGTCTTCGGACAGGCGAATGGCAAACAGAAATTCCAAGCACGATTCATCTATCTGAATGATCACGATGATGAACCAGTTACAGCAGATGGATTTCTGACGTGGTATGATGCACGCAAGCGCCACGCAACACGTTCGGAACATCGCTTTTATTTTCCTACGACATCCGTATCGCAGTGTGCTGCCGAAGGAGATCTGCTAGTGATAGGGCGAAGACCAGACGGTTCTGTTCTCGTTGTAATTGCAGAATCGAATTCGACCATCGCAAATCAGGTGCAATGGCTATTTGGCCTGACAAACTTGACTCATCCAGGATTTTCGGTCCGCGAAGAACTGGAGAGTGAACAGGATCGTATCGAATTTGCGGCGCGTTTTATTCTTGAAAATATTGGTGTTGTTGTCGAGATCCATGAAGAAAGCCTATTGGAGGCAATGCTGGAGAAGTTCGATGGCGGGTTTCCCACGACAAGCGAGTTCTCCGAATATACACGATCCACACTCAGTGACATCAATGCTGTGGATGATCCTGACGCTGCTCTGATCGCATGGATGGAACGGGAGGAGATCCTTTTCTGCACACTTGAGCGGTATCTGATCGCAGAGAGGCTGACAAAAGGATTTGCGGATGATGTTAAAGGTTTTATTGGTTATTCGCTATCAGTGCAGAACCGACGGAAGAGACGGGTCGGGTTGGCCCTTGAGAACCACATAGAGGTAGTTTTCAAAAGGAATGGCATCCGTTATTCACGGGGAGCAGTCACGGAAAACAGGATAAGGCCGGACTTCCTCTTTCCAGGTGATCTTGAATATCATGATAGCGAATTTGTCTCGGAGAGACTCACTATGTTGGGAGTAAAAAACACTAGCAAGGACAGATGGCGACAGGTGCTTGCCGAGGCAAATCGTATCCAGCGTAAGCATCTTCTGACACTTGAAACCGCAATCAGTAGCTCACAGACAAATGAGATGGAGGCAAAAAACCTCCAACTTGTAGTTCCGATGAAACTTCAGGAAACCTACACTCTGAAACAGCGGGAATGGTTATTCAGTATCGCTGACTTTACGCAACTTGTGAAGAGCAGGCAGCAGGGATATGGATATGCAATTTGCACAAAACCAGAAAAATAGACGCGCTATTCGTCTGAAGTGAAATCGACGACTCGCCATCCCGACTGTCCGAGTTTCAGGACACCTCCCTTAACAGGTGCATTGTGTCGGCGATAGCGTATTCGTGAATACCGGTCGCTGATACGCTCAAGAATGATAAAATCTCCTGCCTTCAGGTTGAACTCACGGATGAACTCGGTCATGCCGGTGAGCCGGTATTCGTTCCGGGTGCCACTAAAAAACTTGTTGTTGTAGTAGATAAAATTGAACGACCACTCGCGACCCGTTTCATCCACCACATCAATGACCGCCCGGGGATTCTTGATTTTTTCGTCAAGCTTTGGGAAAAAATTCATCACATCACCGGTCTTCGGAACCAACATTCCGGCTTGGTGCGTGCTGGCTTCTCCGGTGTCAGTTTCGCTAAGTTCCTTTTCTACTACGTGGCTCATGGTGCTCCTTTCGGCGTCAGTGTGAGTGCGCGAACAATTTCGCTCGCATCAAGATCGCTTCCGTCCGAACCAACGATGGAACCTCGTGCCAGCTCCCTTTTCATGGTGGAGCGGGCATCTATGAATTCTTCAACCGTTCCTGAATAGAACAACCTGTAAACGGTAACAGGCCGGGTCTGGCCTCTTCGGAAGGACCTTGCGGATGCTTGGTCTTCAATGGCCGGATTCCATTCGAGATTGAAATGTATCACATGGTTTGCGGCGACGATATTAAGTCCCGTGCCTGCTGCTCGCGGGTTCAGAACGAGCGCAGCAGCACCAGTGGTTTCGGAAAAGGAATCGATGATCTGTTGTCGGTGTGGAACGTCGGTTCTCCCGTCGATCTGCCAGATTGGAACCTGGAATTTCTGCGAGACAAGGCGGGTAAGAATATCCGACATTTCATGGAACGACGTAAACAGGAGGGCCTTCTCCCGACAGGCAAAAAGCTCTTCCAAGATTTCAATCATTCGCTGGATTTTGCTCGAGAATGCCGTCGCATCGCTCGAGTGTTGAAGTTCTCCAGCGAGCCATGGATGGGCACAAAACAACCTGAGTTTCTGGAGGACAGCCAGTGCAGAACCTCGAGAGGAAGAATTGGCACCAAGACGAATCCGTTCGTACGCTGCTGCCGATTCATCATCGAGAACGATTGCCTGCGGAATATCAATGCGGGGTGGAAGGTCCGTTGCCACTTCGGCGACGAGACGCCGGAGGATGAACGGGGTTACACGAGGCTCAAGACTTGCGGCTCCATCACGTGTTTCGGGAAAGTGACGCTGAAACTCGGTCAGGCTTCC
>CAZYDZ010000195.1:0-4564 GCA_964646535.1 uncultured Opitutaceae bacterium | reverse complement strand
AGTTTTCCACTGAGAATGCGTAAAGCGTCAGGTAGCGGATGCCCCATTCGCGGGATGCTTCCAGTGCCGTACGCACATTTTCCACACCGCGTTTATGTCCGTCCAGCCTGGGCAGCCCACGACTTTTCGCCCATCGGCCATTCCCGTCCATAATGATTGCGACATGGAGAGGAACTTTTGCATTGCTGTCTGACATAATGAAACTGCCCGGTATGTTGGAGCAACCAGGGTATCGAAATCAAGCAGGTATTCGATAATGGTCTGATGAATGCGTTCATCTTATCTCCACAACACGCACATCTCCAGCGGGAACGATCAGGCGGATTTCCTGGTCACGGGGAGTAATCGGGGCTGTACTCAGATCCGTGCGCCCGACATCCAGCAAGTGCGCCCGAAATCCTGGCAGTGTGCAGCGGATTGTGACCGTGTTGTCCTGGGATCGGTCAAGGACTTCGTTTTTCTGCGCATCCTTGTTTACGCCGTGATTGTTGAACAGGCCGATTAACCAGCCCTGATCTGTCTGACTGAGGGTCCAGGTTACCCGTCCTTCGACCCAGACGGGTAAATCTTTCTGCAACCAGGATTTCAACTGCTCAGTTGCTTTGTCCGCAAGACCGTTCATCCATGTGCCTTGAAAGCCATGGTGCCGCTGTTGTGCTTCGGTCATGGAATTGCCCAGATAAAACACCAGATCGTAGGCGCCAAGCGCTTCAGTGGTAATGTCAGAAAACACCAGATCCATCACTTCGGGGAATGGACTGGAGGTGATAGAAGCGGTTTCCTGAATCCGCACGTCTTCCTCATGCCCGATTAGGAGCGATTTTAGGGTGGCTTTTATCGGAATGTGCAGATGGTTGTGCTCGTGCTTAAGTTGGATGTCCGTTGGAACTTCCGCATGATTCGGACGACGATAAAAAACGTGTTCTGGGGCAGTAAATCCTTCATCCAGCATAAGGGCTACCTTAATGACTGGTTTACCCACATCCACTTTGCGGGAGAATTGAAATGCTGTCTGCATGACTTTGCCATACTCGGTCAGTTCGAAATCATCCCAATCAGCAAATGTATTTTCGCCTCCCCACTCTTCGACAAAAGTATGAGCCCCCGTCAACATGGCGTAGAAGAGAATACGGTATTGCAATGCGCGGGAGCTGCCTCCGTTGACTCCTGCTGAAAAGTAGGACAGTTGTTGTTGCGCTTTACTGAATGCCCAGAATGAGTGTCCTCGATAGGCCCAGCATACAGTGTAGGGGACTGTCCATGGTTCATAGTAAACACCCCATGTGATGTCAAATGAGCGGGCTGCGCCTCTGGCGGCAATCAATTGCAAACGACTCAATGGGGTTTGCGACCCTAATTCTGCCTGTAGGCTTTGAGCTCCATTCAAGGCAGCCTGCCAATAGCTGGCGTTATAGCTGTCCGCCATGTTGACATAGCCCCCGAAGTTTTTTTTATGTCTCAGATAGTGGTAATTGGCCTCTGCTACGAAAGAGGCGTAGTCCTGGGGGAAAGTGCGGTTCTGATAGTCCTGGGGGTGTCCATATTCCGTATAGCCTCCGATTACCTCTGCCGAATTTTGCTCTTTGAGTTTAGACAGGTAGGCATCCACTCCGCCCGCACTGTGGATTCGGCGATAGTCATTGCGTGTATTGGAATGCCATTCGTGCATTTGCACCCCGAGAAAACGTTTCCCCAGTTTTTGGGCGTAGAGTTCCATTAACTTCGGGTCAAACAGGTAGTCTTTGTATTCAATACCGCCACAACCACGGTCAATCAGCAGTCCGTAGCCGTTGCTCAGGATCATCTGAGACAGTGCCCCATCCGGGACAAGCATCGCATTGGCCTTTTGTGATTCTTCCGCGTAAACGGAGTGTACCAGACGTACTCCAATGTTCTCGTCGATAAAGCCATGTTTTTCCAGTCCCTTCCAGTATTGTGGATGGTATGCCCAGTAGAAACAGATCGGAGCAGGTGGAGGTGTGTCGGAATGGTATGACATCGGAATGTTACGGAGAATATATGAAAAACAACAGGAAACGAATATGAATCAGTGGTTCATGAAGGGGAGGCCGATCGCTTTTTTCGGCCAGTAGTCAGGCTGGCTGAAGGCTTCCGCATAGCGCACTCCTGACTGTATGCCCCTGAACGCCATCTGAATCTGTGCGATACCCGTCAAATCGTGGTCAAAAATCTCCTTTACCCATGCGTTTTGACTGTCGTGACAGCGCAGTGCTTCCATTTTTTTATCATACACAGAAGTAATATCGACGTACCATTGTGGGGAGAAACCGATTCCTGCGACAGAGTCCATGTAGAAAAGTTCAGGCACATGTTTCAAATGCGGGAAGGTCGTTTCCACAAGGCGTACGGATGCGGGAATACGCGCATCCGTGATCCCCGAAGAGGTGGCCAGGTGATCAGGGTGATAGTCATTTGGATTGTGCGTGACGATGACATCCGCATTGGATTGACGGATGGCATCAATGAATTTGACGCGCATCCGTCGATCATTGAACAGCCATTCATCGTCTTCATCGAGCCAGATCAAACCAGCCGCTCCCAGTATCTCGGAGGCTTGGGTGGCTTCCTTTTTACGGATGGCGCCGATTTCCTCACGGGTCAGGGTGGGGGTTCCTACGTTGCCGTTGGTGGCAACCGCCATCCAGACTTCGTGACCCTGTTCCACGCACAGGCGTATGGTTCCTCCGCAGAGGATTTCCAGATCATCGGGATGAGCGCCAATAAAGAGAATGTTCATAATGGTGATTAATTAGAGTGTCAGGGTGAGTCCGCCGTCTACGGTGAGAACTTGTCCGGTAATATAGGTGTTGGCGTCGCTGGCGAGAAACAGTACGGCAGGCGCAATTTCTTCCGGTTGCGCGGGACGTCGTAATGGGAGTCGTCCAGTATCCACGAAATTTTTTTGAAACCATTCGGTTTCCAGCTCATTGACACCGGAAGCCCTGCTCATCGGAGTATCGACGAAGCCTGGAGCGACCGCGTTGACCAACACATTGTACTGTGCCATTTCGATTGCCAGGCAACGGGTCAGTTGGTTGATGGCGGCCTTGGCAATCCCATACGCAGAGCTGTTGTATTCACAGATTTGTCCGTGAACAGAGGTGAGGTTGACGATACGACCGTTTTTCTGTTCACGCATGATTCTGGCGGCTGCCAGGCATCCTTGACGGGTTCCTTCGAAATTAATGGAGAAGGTCTTGCTCCATGCCTGTTCGTCGGGAGCAAGAATATCTGCGCTCAGGCTGACCGCTGCGTTGTTAATCAGGATGTCGATAGGGTGCTGCCCGATGACTTTACACCACTGTTGAGAATCGCTGATATCGCAGCATACCGGTATGATTTTTCCTGAAGAGAGGATCGCTGTTTGTTGTAGTGATTTTTCATTACGACCGACTATGCGAACGGTTGCTCCCTCATTCGCCAGCGCCAGCGCCACGGCTCTGCCGATGCCACTGCCGCCCCCACTGACCAGCGCCTGCTTGCCGGGAAAACGGAGATTTGTGTTTGTTGGATTCATGATCGATGCATTACCGGCCCGATTCCGATACCAGGTGTGCTTGCACGAAATCTTCGTTGAGGGTAATGCCGAGCCCAGGCCCGTCAGGAACCGTCATGGTACCGTTGACGGCAATCATCGGTTCCTGGGTAAGTTCGTGACGCAACGGAGAGTCTTCCACGCAATCCTCGAACAGAAATGCGGCTTTGTGAGTGGATAGCCAGTGCAGGCAAGCCGCTACGCTGATGGGGGTTTTGTAGCAGTGGTTGCACAGACGTCCGCCATTTTCTTCCACGCGTTCGCGGATGTAGCGGGCATCGGTAAACCCGTTGCGTGCCAGGTCGACCTGATAGACATCCAGTGCGCGCCGGTCAATCCATGGACGGAAAGCGCCGCGCCCACATTCACCTTCACCCGCTGCGATGGGAACGGGGGAACGATCTCTCAGCCAGACGTATCCATCCAGATCGTCTTGCTGCAGGGGTTCTTCCAGCCAACCGATACGAAACTCCTGAAAACGGATCGCTCGCTGCAAGGCCGTGCGGGCATCCCATACGCAGCCTGCGTCAACCAGCAGGGCGCCTTCTTCCCCAAAGCCTTCACGGGCTCCGCGTACCAGTTCCATATCGAGCGCCTCGTTTTGCCCCATTGGCTCCCAACCGAATTTGATCGCCTTGTAACCTGCCGCCAGCCAGCGCTGAGCCGGTGATCGCGGCGATGAGCGGCTTGGTGCGCTCGCGCTTGGCAATACCGGCGAAGCCGCCTTTCTTGGTGGAGAGAGCGCCGCCATTGCCGGCAGAGATTTCCTTCAGGTCTGCGCCTGCGCAGAAGGCCTTGCCGACAGCCGTGAGGATGCCGACCCAAACTTCCGGATCGTTTTCCATCTGGTCGAGTGCGGCTTCCATCGTGGCGGCCATCTCGCCGTTGATGGCGTTGCGCGCCTCCGGGCGATTCATCGTGATGATCGCAACATTGCCTTTCTTGACGTATTCGACGGGCATTTCAGGTGTCTCCCTTGATGTCTGGATTCTGACTTGTGCCCAGCTA
>CAZYDZ010000194.1:0-4569 GCA_964646535.1 uncultured Opitutaceae bacterium | reverse complement strand
ACTCTTTTACACGGGGCGCAAAGCACTCATGAGGATTTTTCGCAAAGAAGCCCTCTGTCTGGTTGGCTGTGGATGGATACTGGCCAGTCTGATCGGTTCGCTTCCCTATTACTGGCTACTGGCAGACTGCGATTTTTCTTCAGCTCTCTTTGAATCGACATCGGGATTGAGCACAACCGGAGCATCCGTATTTGCTCACTTCAATGAGTGGCCCAAGAGCCTGTTACTGTGGAGGCAGTTGAGCCAATGGATTGGCGGCTTGGGAGTCGTCGTCCTGTTTATCACGATTCTCAGTCTGGTGGGCGCAGGATCACGCATTCTCTTTTCCCAGGAAAATACCACAGGACAACAGGATATGACCTATGGCCGCGTCCGCAGTGCCATACATCGCTTGTTCATGCTCTATCTCGGCCTGTCCATCGCCTGTTTTATCTGCTATTACGCCACCGAGCTGGACTGGTTTGAGGCTCTCGCACATATGATGTCAACTGTCAGTACTGCGGGATTCAGTATCCACCCGCAAAGCCTGGACGGATACGATAACTTTTATGTGGAATTGGTCGCCATGATCTTCATGACCCTGTGCGGCATCACATTCTTTTCACTGCTCAAACTGAAAAGGAATCCTCTGGAAGTCTGGCGAGACCCTGAAATACGGGTCTATTTATTGATTATTCTGTTCGGTAGCCTATTTGGAGCAGTTTATCTGTACTATTTTCAGAATGCAGACAGTTTCCCGGCTGCGCTGCGTGACTTTTCATTTCAGACGATCTCACTGATCTCCACCACAGGCTTCAGCAACACGGATTTCACCGAATGGTATCCCGTGCCGCTCTCGTTCCTGTTGGCCTGCATGGTTGTCGGCGGCTGCAGCGGCTCAACCGCGGGGGGACTCAAGGTTATTCGCCTGCTACTGTTGGTGAAAATATGTCGCAACACCATAGAACACTCCTTCCGCCCACGTCTTTATCGACCTGTTCTTATGCGCGGCAAGGTTGTCCACCAGCAGGTCATTGAAAACCTGAAGTCCTATGTACTCCTGCTCATCATCATCATCGGTGCATCACTGCTGTTACTGCCGATTCTGCAATACAGGCCGCTGAGTGTTGAAGCACAGTTTTCCGCTGTGATTACCTGTCTGTTCAATGTAGGTCCGGGGCTCAGGGAAATCGGCCCCGCAGGAAACTTTTCCGTATTCACACCTCCAGCCAAAATCCTGCTCAGTTTTCTCATGATTATGGGGCGTCTGGAACTATTCGCCATTCTTGCCCTGTTCTTCCCCTCCCTCTGGAAGCGTTTTCAATAAATTCTTTTATAGCTTGGCCTTGAGATTTTGGTAAAGCTATATAGAATCCTTCCGCATGCCATCTATTAAGAAATCCTGTATTGAATCTATTAGACAAAGGGTTTCTCTGGGAGATGTGGCTTCCTCTTTGGTTCGGTTGAAAAAATCAGGAACTTTGCTGAAAGGACTGAGTCCTTTCAATCCCGAAAAGACCCCCTCGTTTTTCGTCAATCCTGAGAAAAACCGTTTCACCTGTTACAGCAGCGGCAAGTCAGGTGACTTGTTCGAGTTTGTCATGCAGACCGAAAACCTCTCCTTTCCCGAGGCCGTGGAAACCATCGCACGGCGCTTCGGCATAGAGATCGAATATGAGGATGACGGTAAAGCCCTGCAATCCATCAGCCTGAACTCGCGTCTGATCAAGCTGCACGAAAGCGCCGCATCCCTGTTTCAACAAGCGTTTGCAGCCGACAATGAAGAAGCGTATTCGATTCGTGAATACTGGACCCAACAACGTGGTTTCACCATGGAGCAAGCTCACGAATACGGTATTGGCTATGCCCCCGCACAACCCCATGCCATTCTTGAAGCGCTTCGCAAAGAAGGGCATTCCCATGAAATCTGGCGTGAATCAGGCCTGTTTTTCAGCCGTCCTGGAGAAACCAACCTGAAACATTTCGGGTTGCGTTTTGCGGGCCGCCTGATGATCCCCATACGGGATATCCAGGCGAGGATAATCGGTTTCAGCGGACGGGTCACAGAACGGACTCCTGACGGTCCCAGCAAGGAAGCCAAATATGTCAACTCCCCTGAAACTCCTGTTTTCAAAAAGTCCGACATCCTGTTTGGTCTGCATCACGCCCGCCTACACCTGAAAGAAAGCCAGCCATTGCTGATCGTGGAGGGTCAACTGGACGCCATGCGTTGCTGGTCCTGCGGAATTCACGCGACAGTTGCTCCACAGGGCACTGCCATCACGGAACAACAAATGGCGCTTGCGCGACGCTATACCGAACGGATTGAATTCCTGCTGGACGGCGATCGGGCTGGAGTCGATGCCGCATTGCGTGCTTTACCCCTGGTCTGGAAAGCGGGACTGGAACCCTCTTTTCTACGACTGACAGAAGGAGAAGATCCAGACACGCTATTGCGGGCAGGAGGAGCCGAGGCGCTGAAAACCCTGAGAACCCAGGCAGTGGGCGCCGTTCCGTTTTTATATCAGAGCCTGCTGCCCAACGGCAGTCGTTCCGATCGTTCGGAGAAACGTCATTTTCTACAGGAATTCTTCTCCTACTTGAGCAACATTGAGAGCCAGGTGCTGCAACAGGATGTAATGGCTGAGCTGGCCCGCTTACTCGGTATTACAACGGAAATCCTGCTACAGGACTATACCAGGCAACAAAAAAAGATACGGATCCACCACTCCGCCACCCCACACAAAGTGGAACGCACACACAGTCTGTCCGCAAGTCTGGAGCAGGATGTTCTGGCCTTTCTGCTGCATCATTTGAAGTACGGACAGGCGCTGGCACAATTCATTGAGCACGAATGGATCAACACCAACACTGTGGAGGGACAATTGCTGGACCGCATTCTGATTGAGTTTCTGGAGGGAGAACCCGTAAGCGAACATTCGCTGGATTCCCTTTTATATACGGATGAAGAACGAACCCTGGTCAATGAAACCCTTTGTCGCCCCCTTCAAATAGAAAACCCGCACGTCATCGCCAATCATAACATAGCCAAGCTCTATCAACGACATCTGAAATCACGCATTGACGCATTGGATCAAAATATCCACAATTCGGGGAACTCACAGGATATTCAGCATGTCACCCAATTGCAACGCCAACGGCAATTGTTGCGCAAGCAACTGCGAACACCTCCACAAATATCAGACAACCTGTTGATCTAACACATTGCATGCCTGCTAAAACAACACGTACTACCACTAAATCCCAGTCCCCCCAACCTACCCATTCGGTCAATGACCGTATCCGTTACCTGATTCGAATGGCGCGAGCCAAAGGATTTGTTTCCTACGAAGATATTCATGAAATCCTCCCCGACAGCATAGACAGCCCTGAAGAAATTGAGAATGTCATCAACATTCTCGAAAATCTGGAAATACAGGTTCTTGATGATCAGGAAGTCGATAATTTTCAACGGAAACGCAACGAACAGGAAGAAGACGAATCCAAGCAATATCAAAACGATCTCAGCGAAGACCCAATTAAACTTTACATGAAGCAGATGGGACAGGTGGCGCTGCTTACACGCGAACAGGAAATTGAAATCTCCAAAACCATCGAAAAAGCCGAAAAAGAGATCCAGCGCGCCCTGTTCTCCAATTCACTCACGGCAGATCTGCACGCCCATATTGTCCAGGGTCTCATCAACGGCAAAGAACGTTTTGACAGGGTGGTGTGGGAGAAAAAAGTCAATAATCGGGAAAACTATTTCAAGCGGCTCCCCAAACTGCATAAAAGCCTGATCGAGTGGATCGATAAGCTGGAAAACACATGGAAAAACTACCAGTCCAGTGCCAGTGGTTCCGACCTTGCGCATAAACGCAATAAAAGCCGTTTCATCAAGCTGGAGGAAGAGGGTAAAAATCTGTTTCCCAAGTTCGCCCTTCGCCTGCGTTTTGTTGAAGATCTACTGGCTGAATGGAAGGGCGATGCCCTGCGTATTCGCAGTATCCTTGAACAAATGAATTATGCCCAGCAGGCGCGCACGCGCAAACACAGGGCTATTAATGTCACCAAGCTGCAACAGGAACTGGATCAACTGGAAAATCTCTATCGCCGTTCTCCTCAGGAGTTTCTGCAAATCTATCAGGATGTGCGCAATGCGCATCGCCAGGCGCACCGTGCAAAGTCGCACATGGTCGAAGCCAACCTACGACTGGTAGTCTCCATTGCAAAGAAATATATCAATCGTGGACTCCCCTTCTCAGATCTGATCCAGGAAGGCAACATGGGGCTCATGAAAGCGGTGGAAAAGTTTGAGTACAACCGCGGTTACAAATTCTCCACCTATGCCACATGGTGGATCCGCCAGGCCATCACCCGCTCCATTGCCGACCAGGCGCGCACGATCCGCATACCCGTTCACATGATCGATATCCTCAACAAGGTCATGCAAATACAAAAACAGCTCTATCAGGAATTCGGCAGGGATCCCACTCCTGAGGAAATTTCCAATACCATGCAGGCGCCCCTCGACAAAGTCCAGCAGGCCCTCAGCATGGCCCAACAACCAGTTTCCCTGCAAAGTCCTGT
>CAZYDZ010000193.1:0-4569 GCA_964646535.1 uncultured Opitutaceae bacterium | reverse complement strand
AATCCTGCTGTCCCGGGAAACCCAGCCCATACTATACAACCAATGGCTCCAGAACACCTCCTACCGGCATGTGACGAGCCTGCAATCATTGCTCAATATTTATGAAGCATGCGGTCTCATGAATGAAGAATACATATCTCCTCTGATAGATATTTTACTGCGACCATCACAAACGCCCGGGAGAACCTCCTCACTCACTCCGAATTTCCATCACAGGCAACACATCTATTATTCTCAGACCAATCCGTTTCAAATAAACGGATTCAATAATTATCGGGCTTTCATGCCATTCAACAACATATTGCAGTTGATAACGGAAGAAAACAGCCTGAAAGCCATGCTCGCCATTGTGCGTCAAAAGTACCAACAAACACAAACGCCTGATATGAAGCTGCTGGAAATCATGTTGCGCACACGTTTGTTTGATCTAACGGTGCTTGACGAACTGGATACCATTGCTTCCTGAAGGGAAGCAATCGCTGGTTCACGATTGCAAATGAACTTTTCCTCGCAGGGTTCCCAGCAGACTTCAAGGCTTGCTTCCCTCGCCTTTGTTGATGAGGTTTTTTACTGGCCACAAGCTGCAGAATGGTTCTTAAAGTGGCTCAACAAGCCGTCTGTACAGTACAATCCGAACCAGCAGCATGATCCCAATAGGCTGATAAATATTTCAGGCAATCAGGAAGCCTTTTATTACGCGCTCGGGAAAAACGATACAAAACAAATAAAAGAATACTATGAGCGGATGGAAGCCAGCTTATCTTCCCTGAATCCGAATGATCGTTACCTCATCCAGTCTTCTCTGCCTATTTTCATGCTTCTCGGCAAACACGATCTGGCTGCCCGCTATCTGAATGAGTTCAAACAGACACAGAACAACACAAACCAGGTTGTTCCCTATGAAAAAATATTCGGACTGTTATCAGATTCCGATAAACAGCAGCTCCATTTACAACTATGGCCTGTTTCCCACGATCCTGATTCTGGATTGGAAGTATCATGGGAGTTCAGCCCGATCCAT
Organism: uncultured Opitutaceae bacterium; assembly: GCA_964646535.1. Classification (GTDB taxonomy): domain Bacteria; phylum Verrucomicrobiota; class Verrucomicrobiia; order Opitutales; family UBA2995; genus CAZYDZ01. The sequence goes on along the minus strand of CAZYDZ010000193.1, from coordinate 3,548 downwards.
GATTCCGGACGGGAAACATTCGGATTTCCTCTGCCGAAATTACAAGGTAAATACGATCTCACGATCACGGTACACGCTCGTTCAGGAAGCCCTGCACTGGAAACATTCAACTTCTATTCCGTACCGTCCCGCGGTAAAATATCCATACCTACCCGTCTGGCTGGTGGATTCATCAGGGCCTCTGTTCAATCTGACAATCTTCAGGTTACGATATCCCCCAGTAAAACCGTTCTGTTTTCCACCACCCCCAATCTGCTCCCCGAACTGATTCCTGTCGTGGATCAACAGCAGAATATTCTGCGTCTGCCAGGCTGGAAACTGCCGTCCATCATGCCGTTTACAGCACAATATGGCGGGCCCACTCATCAAAGCCCGTATACGCGCTTCTCCACACTATTCACATCCAGAAGCGTCTCACTGCGCTCCGAACCGATCGCCTATTCTCCCCAACAGTCATTCCTCTTCTCTTGCTGGATAAATGGGGGTGGTGTTAACCTGAGCTTCCTTGACCACAATGGAAAAGTATTGAGGACACAGTCTTTCCACTCCGACTCTCAAATCTGGCAAAATCATTCCATAATTGTTGGTCACTACAGAAGGGAAGCCAATTCTCCGATACAAACACAAACTCCACCGCCACAAACCGCATTTATCCAAGTTAATATCTTCGGATCTACCCCCCTTAATATCGCAAGACTCACTCTTCAGGAATTATCCCTGCCTTAAGCCCCTTCACGCATAGTGACGCCCTCCGTAACCTGTGTGAAAATTCTCTTTCAAGGTCTACTCCAGGCCGCGCAGGCAATGTCTGTAGAAGGACTCGATCTCTTTGAAAATGCACTCGGGATCGGTCATTGCCAACACGGTGGACGCCAGATTGCGGGCATCCGACATGCGCATGTTGCGTACCAGATATTTGACGGGGGGGATCGCTGATGGCGTCATGCTCAATTCAGATACGCCCAATCCGAGCAGTAGTCCCGCATAGATGGGATCTCCCGCCATTTCACCGCATACGCTGACTTTTAACCCTGCGCCCTTCGCCCCCTCAACAATCCTGGAGATAGTGCGCAGAACCGCTGGATGGGCAGGCTGATACAGATGCGCAATTCGGTCATTCAAACGGTCAACAGCGATCAGATATTGGATCAAGTCGTTGGTTCCAATACTGAAAAAGTCGCACTCCCTGGCCAGAATATCAGCGGTATAGGCTGCGCTCGGAATCTCAATCATGCTCCCTACGGGGATATTCGGGTCAAAGGCAATCCCCTCGCTGGTCAGTTCCTGACGGCACTCCTCCAGTATTTGATTGGCACTCCGCAATTCATCCAATCCACTGATCATCGGATACATGATGCGCACCTTACCGTATGCGCTGGCTCTCAGGATGGCGCGCAACTGGGTTTTGAACACCTGTGGATGCTTGAGACAGAAGCGGATTGCCCGAAACCCCAGAAACGGGTTTTCCTCTTTTTGCCGATATCCGTCCAATGACAGGATTTTATCGCCGCCAAGATCCAGTGTGCGAATCGTGACTGGATGCGGATTTAACTGCTCCGCCACCTGACGATATACTTCAAACTGCTCTTCCTCGCTGGGATAGTGAGCATTGCGCAAATACAGAAACTCCGTGCGGTAGAGCCCCACTCCCTCAACCCCACTCCTCCGCACATTCTCAACATCTTCCACACCCTCAATATTGGTACGCAAATCCACAGACACCCCGTCCAGGGTCTGCGAGGGCAAATCGCGCACCTTCTGAAACAGGCGCTCAATGGATTCACGCTTTTTCTGAACCGCGCGGTAATGCTCCAGGGTGGCCTCCGTAGGATTCAGATAAACCACACCTTCATAACCATCCAGCAGCACCAAATCATTGGTGCGCACCATCTGGGTGAAATCGTGCAATCCCGCTACCGCGGGAATTTTCAGCGAACGCGCCATGATCACCGCATGGCTGGTCTGGCTCCCGTAATCTGTTGCCAATCCCAGAATTTGTTCCGGGTTAATCAATGCGGTGTCCGACGGACTCAGATCCTCCGCCACCAGAATGCGTTTCTCCGTGATCGTTGACACTCCCGCGGTCGCATATCCCAACAAATTGCGCAATACCCGTTGCGAAACATCCTTGATATCCGTAATTCGCTCGCGGATATAATCGTCATCAATCTTCTGAAACGCCTCAATAAAACGCCGAATCACCTGGTCAAACGCCCAGTCTGCATTATTGCCCGAGGTTTCAATTTCCCTGATGGTTTCATCAATCAGCGCCTTATCCTCCAACACCATCAGGTGTGCGTCAAAGATCGTAGCCTCATCCTCACCCAGCTTCTCCGCCACCTCATTGCGAATACGCGACACCTGCACCCGTGTAGCTAGCAAGGCCTTCTCAAAACGAAGGATTTCCTGCGGCAACTGATCTGTCGCAATGTGATAGCAGGGAACCTCAAATGTCTTCTGAAAAAAGAGATAGGCAAGCCCACACGCCAATCCTGGAGATGCGGCGATACCCTGAATCTTTTTTTCCTGAAGACTTTTGCTTTCCATCAAATGAACATAAAGGTCACCTTACCCTTACTGCGTTTTCCGCAACGGCACGCCGCCGCAGAGAACACGTAAAGCCACGCATGAAACCCAAAAACTACCAGTAAACCAGATTGATCGGTTCCCCTCTCCATGAAAAGGTTTTTTTTACCCGTGGGGAATCACGGATTGCACAGGTTTTCACAAATACGATGTATCCCATGAGTCCCATGAGTCGACCTGTTTTTCACCAACCCCGACAAGTCGGGACAGGAGCGCTTCAGCGTGGCCCTTTGGCGACCTCTGCCATCTCGGCAGCGAGCGCTCTTTGCCCGGCTAATCTCACCAGACACGGAACGAATCTTTGCAATGCTGCCACCATGCGTGCCCGGGCTGGAAAAACAATCAGCTCCCGATTGCGTTCCACCCCCTTCAGGGCTGCTTCGGCAAAACGATTGGCTGCAACGGGTGGGCCTGCAAGCCGTTCCAGATAGCGCCGAACATTACAACGCCAGGACAACGCAGGCAAATCGGGAGGGTTGTCCGCATCCAACATTGACGTCTCGATCGCCGCAGGGCACAGGGTGCATATCCGAACGCCGTACATGGCGGCTTCGACACGGAGGCTGGTACTCAACCCAACAATCGCGTGCTTGGTCATGGCATAAGGCGTAAGTAGCGGCGACGGCGCGAGCCCAGCCAGAGAAGCGGTGTTGACAATGTGCCCTCCACGCTGCCTCACCATCAGCGGATACGCCGCAGTCACCCCGTTTACCACACCGCGAATATTGACATCAATGATACGGTCAAAATGCTCAACGGTGAGTTCGTGCATTTCTCCAGTGATGCCGATACCTGCATTGTTGAACAGAAAATCGATACGCCCCGTCTCTGCAGCCACCGCTGCCACTGCCCGACACACTGCGGACGCCTCACGAACGTCGAGTGCCAGTGGCCGAGCTCCCTCTCCCAGTGCAAAAGCCGCCCGCGTCACTCCCTCCGCATCCATATCCGCCATCCACACA
>CAZYDZ010000192.1:0-4573 GCA_964646535.1 uncultured Opitutaceae bacterium | reverse complement strand
TTCATGCCCTCTACCAAATTGGGCTGGGGAGTTTGTACCAGCAAGTGGTAATGGGTTGCTCATCAGACACCATGCGTGCAAACGCCATTCCATGGCCTGACCCGTTTCCGTTTGTGCCCCATAGTATTCTATCAGCCCCTACAGGGGTGAATCAGCGGGACTGTCCCTCTTTCAACGGCTGTTCACATACACTCTGGAATACATTTTTCGGTAATTTCCCGGGGTGATTCCTCGCAAGGAAACAAAGACCTTACGAAAATTACGTGGCTCACGAAAACCAGTGGCCAACGCAATCTCTTCGAGATTACGATTGTCTTCACGAAGTAATACACAGGCTTCGAGGATCTGATGGCGATGGATACCCGCGGTCAAGGTTCGTTCATATGCCCGGTGATACACACGTCCAAGATAATCTCGGTTGCAGGACATGGCGATCGCGACATCGCAAGCGCGCAGACCTCGACGAAAATGGGTAGCAATATGTCGTTCCGCTCTGATAGCCAGGGCATTCTCAGCCTGCGTCATTTTCTGAGTCCCTTCCCCCAGCTCCAATAACATCAATCCGGCTAGCAGAGAGCGTTGGCGCAGCGTCATTTCGACTCCCGTATCCTGCTCATCAAGAAAACGATGCCAAAGCTCAGCCAACCGCTCCATTCGCCTCACCGATGGTTGTTGCCTAATGGTATGCCACGGTAGAGACGACATGCTTTTACGCTTTAACTGAAAGTGCATCCAGTAAAAGGACAGATCCCGGGAATAATCAGTAACACCAGCATGTTCTCTTCCTTGCCAAAGCAGCAGCGCTTGCCCTGCATGCACAAAAAACTCCTGACATTCCTCCCTTATCCTGAGAACTCCAGAGCGCACCAGAATCAATTCATAACTGGTAATACGACGTGTTGGATGGCGACCGAATCCAGGCGAGATAAATAAGCCGGCATTCTCCGCCACAATCTCCGCAGGAGAATGAATAACCAATCGATCCATAAGTCGTTTTTATTCCTTAATTCTACACAAAACACCTATTTATCGACGCTAACACAACCCCATAATATCGGTTTTGTACAGCATTAATCCATTTTATGACCCGCTATCACTTCGCCGCCATCCCCTACAACCAAGTTCGAATTGAAGATGCGTTCTGGAAAAACCGGCAGCGTGTCAATCGATCCTTCTCCCTGGGGAAACAATATACAATGTGCAAACAATCAGGACGCATTGACGCATTGCGTCTCCAATGGAAGTCAGAGGGTCAACTACCCCCTCCACACATTTACTGGGATTCCGATGTCGCCAAATGGCTGGAAGCAGCCTGCTATGCCTGTCACAACCAGCCAATTACAGGCCTGAACACTCAAATTGACGAAGTTGCACAGTTGTTTGTGCAAGCCCAACAGCCAGATGGATATCTGAACTCACATTTTACGGTCACAAATCAAGAGCAACGTTGGACGAATTTACGCGATAATCATGAGCTTTACTGTGCCGGACATATTATTGAAGCGGCAATTGCCCATCATCAACTGACTCAATCAAACCTGTTGTTGAACGTAGCCATACGCTTGGCTAACTACATCGATCAAGTGTTCGGTCCCAATCCAGGCCAGATGCGCGGTTACTGCGGCCATCCAGAGATAGAACTGGCCTTGGTACGTCTGTATCGTCTGACCAGAGACCCACGCTATCTGGAACTGGCCCGCTTCTTTATTCATGAACGCGGACAACAGCCACATTGGTTTGAGATGGAAGCCAGAGCCAGCCAACGCGCTGACTATTATGAGATGTATCAGTTGCAGGCACACCTGCCTGCAGTTCAACAGATGGATGCAGTAGGACATGTGGTACGCGCCATGTATCTTTACTGCGGCATGACAGATATAGCTGGCCTCACCTGTGATCAAGACCTACATAACGCGTGCTTGCATTTATGGGAAAGTGTATCGCATCGCAAAATGTACGTCACAGGCGGAATTGGCAGCAGTTGGCATGGAGAAAGATTCACTGCTGATTTTGATCTGCCCAATGAGCGCGCCTATTGCGAAACCTGTGCCAGCGTCGGTCTTGTCATGTGGGCACAACGAATGCTGCTGATGCGTGCAGATTCTCAATATGCGGAAATAATGGAACAGGCTCTTTATAACGGGGCTCTCGCAGGCATGTCACTGGATGGCAAGAAATTCTTCTATCAGAACCCTCTGGCCTCACACGGACAACATCACCGCAAAGAGTGGTTTGGTTGTTCCTGCTGCCCATCTAATCTGTCACGCCTACTCGGTTCATTGGGCGGATATATTGCGATGCAAAGTGAAGATACGCTGGCCATCCATCTTTATATAGCCTGCCATCTGCCGTTCTCGCTTGGCAATGGTGTGCAAGGAACTCTTCAGCTCATTGGTAACACTCCATGGCAGGGATCTCTGAATATCAAACTTCAACTCAACAAGGCCAGCGACGCTTTTGCATGGACATTGAGGCTACGAATTCCGCGTTGGAGTCACAATTTCACAGTCCGTATCAACGACACTCTCTACACGCCATTACCCGGTGGACATCATCTGGATATCCACCGAGTATGGTCTTCTTCAGACGATATTCACGTTCAGTATGATCAACCAATTTCGGCCTTGCAAAGCGATCCTCGCGTACTATCCAACGCGGGTCAGATAGCACTGCAACGCGGACCATTCCTGTACTGTATTGAAGATGCCGATTTCCCCGATGTAGATCATGGTGTTTACAGAATCTCCTTATCCTCCAGTCATCTGACTGACTTACAGACCATGTTTGACATATCAGAAGGTATTATGACACTCCATGGACGGGCCAACGCATCCGTTTCATCTACAGGTTTGTATTCAGTACTGGATCACACTTATACGCCGAAGGAAGTATCCTTCCGCGCCATTCCCTATTTCGCATGGGACAACCGTACACCAGGCGCTATGCGCATCTGGATTCCATACGCATGAACACATGTTTCCATGTGTCACAACGCAGACAATAACTACACCCATTTTTTAGACAGGAAAGTTCTCGTCTATCCCATACAGACATTCCTGCAAAATTTATTTTACCGAAGGATTTTCGTCCATTAGGGTGACGTGGCATGAAGCGCCATGGTATCTTTTATTTTTTGGTTTGTTGTTATTTGACCTCCGTATTGGGGGTAGGGGCGGGAGAGTCGAGGATGGATGTGGAGAGTAACCAGCGGTTTGAGCATGAAATTGTGCCGCTGCTGGAAAAGGGAATGGAGGACCATTTCAAGATGCTGTTGTGGAATCAGATGGGGGAACAGTATGCCTATTGGGGAGAGTCGGAGCTGGCGCAGAAGTATTACCGGAAGGCTGACGAGGTATTGGATTCGTTGTTGAAGGAAAAAGGAGATCCCGCGCATGATATGGTCGAACCGTTTTGGGGGTACCTGTCTCCTCGTTTTATTGTAACGGGGTATTTTGAGCGAGACTACGATAGGATTGTCGGGAAAATCACACGAATCAAGGATCCAAAGAAGAAGAAAAAAGAGTATTCCAAGTTATTGGATGATATGCTGCATCATAAAGGGGAAGATCTGGTGATGCGTATCTATGAACAGCACAGGGAGGCTCTGGGAGAAGTCCCTGATATGGAGGTGCGTATTGCAGTGAAGACAGGGGATTTCGACAAGATGCGGTCTATGTTGAAAAAAGAGGCCTGTTGCCGATTGGAGTTTTTTATCCGCGAGTACAGTGATGCGGCCAGTATTGAGCAAAACAAGCAATTATTGACCTGGCTGGAAGGGGCAAAACCAGAGAGCGACGATCTAAAGAAGCGATGGAATTGGTTGTCGGTAAAGGTCTTCTTGTATCACCGTGTGGGAGAGGCCAAAAAGGCTGATGCTGTATTGACAGAGATGGAAGGATTGGTGTTCACACCGTCTGGTGAAGGTGATTATGAGCAGGTCGAGCAACTCGCGACCTTATATCGGGCCTATCGGGATATAGGCCGACAGGAGCAAGCAGATCAAGTCTTCGCCTGGTTGTTGGATTTTTTGGAGAATAATCAAAAAGAAATCGAAGAGAGTGGTCATCTGGTCCCAGTGCTGGCAATGGCCAGAATCAGATCCAGTGGCGAGTTGGAACGTATGGAGCAATTGATGGAGATAGTGTCCCCCGATGTGTTCACTTGGTCAATCGCTGTTCAGCTTTTCGCTGACGAAGCCATGCGAAGCAATCGCAAGGATATGGCTCTCCGATGGATTGAGAAACTAGAGGAGAGGTCGCAGTCGGATGAGTATATTCAGCAACGAATTCTCGGTGAGATTCTGGAAAAGGAATTGATCGAGTTATGGATTCTGACGGGTGAATACTCCCGTACTGTGCCGACATGGAAACGGATACAGGCACCCTATCAAGAATTCAAGGATAGGATACTGATCGATTTATCAGTGGCCCTTTGGATTCACCAACAATACACCGATGAATCCATCTATCAAGGTATCCTGCAATCCCTGAAGGATCGTCTTTCGCATTAACCACAAAGAACACAGAAGATACAAAGCAGGGAGTGAAGAACCGCAGAGTCTGAGGATGGGCAC
>CAZYDZ010000191.1:0-4622 GCA_964646535.1 uncultured Opitutaceae bacterium | reverse complement strand
GATTTCGTACTGAAAAACGGTTCAAAGATTCTCTGTCGGGTCGCTTCATCCATGCCGATGCCATTGTCACGGCAGACAATACATACGTAATCTCCAGCGTGCAGGGAACCTGGCAATACAATACCATCCTTAACAGGGTTTTCCTCTGGCAGTGACACCGTACTCAGAGAAAGGATTCCACCGTTAGGCATGGCATCACGCGCATTAATGGCCAGATTCAGAATCACCTGCTCCAACTGCCCAGAGTCTCCCTCGACAATCAATGCCCCCGCCTCTGTTTCCAGTTGCAACTGATAATGATCTCCCATCAAACGCTGCAACATGGAACGCATTCCCTCCAGCAATCGGTTCAAATCCAGCATCTGCGTTTGCAGGTTCTGCCGCTTGCTGATCGTCAACAACTGTCGGGTTAGTGAAGACGCGTGTTCCGATGCCTCAAGGATTCCCTGAAAATACTGAAGAACAGGCACCTTCTTCTCAGACTCTGACATTCCCAGTTGCGCATACCCGTTAATAACGGTCAGCAGATTATTGAAGTCATGGGCAACTCCCCCTGCAAGTTTACCAATGGCTTCCATCTTCTGGGATTGCAGGAACTGCTCACGCAGATCGTTCATCTGGCTCACATCACTGGTTACTCCCACATAGTGTGTCACACGCCCCTTGTCATCGCGTATCGGGGCAATAGAAAGCTGGTTATGAAACGCGTAACCCGATTTCCTGTAATTAATCAATTCCAGCGTAATAGGCTCTGAATTGCGCAATGCCGTACGCAACAGGGAAACCATCATGCGGTCCGTGCGGTTTCCCTGCAGGAAACGAGGGTTTTTCCCTATCACCTCATCCAACCGATAGCCTGTCATACGCAGAAACGCACGATTGGCATACAGAATCGGATAGTCTTCATCTTCTCCACTGGTGATTACAATCCCCTGTGAAATAGTCTCGACCGCCTTACTGAGCAATCGCAACTGCTGCATGGTCTCCACGCGCGCCGACACGTCACGAAAAACGCCGACGAACAACTGGTTCTCACCACCATCCAGCAGGGCGAGCGAATACTCCATGGGGAACGCATCTCCCCTCAGACGCTTTCCCATTAACTCATGCCTGGCAACTGCCAGATTGGGAAAGTTATCCAAATCCTTGCGCACATGGACCTCTGTTTCTTCGGTGGCAATAAAGTCGAACAAAGTACGCCTGGACATCTCATCCGAAGTGGCCTGAAACACATCTGTTGCCCCCTGATTAGAAAACAGGATACGCCCGTTCTTTTCAAACGCCAGGATGCCATCTTTTACCGAGTGCAACAGATTGCGAAACTTCTCTTCTCCCTTTCGCAATGCCAGCGCTTGCTGTTCAATCTCCGTCATCTTCTCTTTCAGGCTGATGTTGAGATCTTCCGAAAGCTTCATTCGGCGATACAGCAGAATTCCCAGCACAAACACCACAGGGAAAACCAGCGTCAACATCACGGTGTGCTTCTTCAGGTCACTGTAGAACTGCTGGTAAATCATTTTCGGATCAATTCTGTTTTCCAGTACAAACAGCGACTCAGTCCGCGGCACTGATACGACCAGGAAGTCTTCCTGTCTCCCGCTCTTCCCATCCGTTTTTTTGCCTGGGGAAAATCCCTCTACCTTATCCAAGTCTGCAACCAACGGATAGCTCCACAACCGTTCGCCATCAGGACGGGACACCATGATGCCGTATCCATCCTGTAGCGCTCCCATGTTCAGGTAATTGTTGTAAAAGTATTCCAACTTGATGACAGCCACGAGAATGCCGACCAGATTACCCCCTCTATCCATGAGGCGACGGCCCATCCAGACGACATATTCATCTTCCTCTGGAAACAAAATCTGACTGGACAGATAGAAATTCCTGCCATCCGAGCCTGATTGCAAAATCCTGTCCAGATATCTGACCAATGATTCTTTTAACTCAGAATTCTTACCGACCTCCACGCCAGGAATCCTTTTGTTGTGCGGATCGATCACCATGACACTGTGAACGTAAGGAACTTCCGACCACAACGATTTCCACGAATTCAACTGCAACTGCACAAGCTCCGCATTCCACGGTATGTTCTTCTCATTGAGAACCGCGGCCTGCACGCGCCTTAACGCAATATCCACCACCGTGGTAAGGTTCTCAACATCGCGCACCAGCACTTCATTGGTCTTAATGGCCCTGTCTCTGGCGCTACTGAGAGAATCCTCATAGCTGATATAAAAGCGCACCACGCTGTCAAACACCACCAGGACTACGATTGTTAAAATAATCAGCAGCCAAAACAGATGTCTGGAAGAACGGCGACTCATACGTTTTTAGCAACTTGCTCCGCTCTGGTACGGGCGTCCTGATCCACAGCGTGATGCAGACTGGCAAGTCTGTTGTGAATTTGTTTTTTCAATTGTTCAAGGTTTCCATCTTTTTCCTGTTGTCCCCGCCCAAACAGGTAAAACTTGATTTTGGGCTCGGTGCCACTACCGCGCACCGCATAACGAAAACCATCCGACAGCTCCACCACAAAAAAATCCTGATTTGGAATCACATCCCCGTCCGCATCCACAATTTTCTGCCTGCCAAAGTCGATAATCCGTTCCACACGGAAATCGCCAATCTGCACAGGGGGATCGCTGCGATAGCTCTTCAGAATATTGTCTATCTTCTGAGCCCCTGACGCTCCTTCATAATACTGGTTCACCAAACCTTCCTCAAAATATCCGTATTCACGATACAATTCAGCAAGATAGGCTGCCACGGATTTTCCCTCCTGTCGCAGGGAGGCCATCATTTCAACAAACAATAAAACGGCCGCATTGCCGTCCTTATCCCGCACCCGATCCGACGCCAGATACCCGTAACTTTCCTCACCACCGAAAATATATGCGGTTGAATATCGCTGCAACCACAGTCTGCGCTGTTCCCTTGACATTCGGTCGTAATCCAACTCCAGACCAGTTTGCACGGACACCGCCTGCTGCAATTTATTCTCATAGCCTGCCAGCTTGTGACCAATCCACTTGAACCCAGTAAGGGTATCCAGGACCTTTACACCAAAACTCTTGCCGATTTCCTCCTGCAATGGGGTCGTAACAAATGTTTTAATCAGACAACAATGCCCCGCATTGTCAGCAGTCAACCAACCCTTCCTTTGCCATTGGGTCAGCGTGTAATGCGCAAGCAAAGAACCGATTTGATTCCCTGTAAGCAGCATCCACGTTCCCTGTTCATCACGGACAGCCACCCCCATGCGATCACAATCAGGGTCTGTCGCAAGCACCACGTCAGCCTGCTTTTTTTCGGCCACCTGCAAGCCTCTGGAAAGAGTCTCCGCATTCTCTGGATTCGGACTCTTCACGCTTGGAAATGCCCCGTCCATCACAGACTGTTCCTGCACTTCCAATACGGTAATTCCATAGCGTTGTAATAGCGGAAAACAGGCGACTCCCCCTGTTCCATGTATGGGCGTATAAACCACTTTCAACGGACTCCCGCGCAATACTTCAGGTTGCAATAACGCATCCTCCACAGCATCCAGATATGCAGTATCCATGTCGTCAGACAGGACAACAGGTGACACCTCTTCCGCCTGCAACTGCTCTAACACATCATTCCACCCCGTATTCTCCACTTCCTGAATAATCTTCTTATCGTGCGGGGGAACCACTTGGGCGCCATCGCCAAAATACACCTTATAGCCGTTGTCGTGCGGCGGATTATGACTGGCCGTGATCACAATACCCGCGTGTGACCGCAGAGTCCGAACAGAAAAACTTAACTGGGGTGTCGAACGGGGACCTGGATAAACATACGCCACTCCTCCCAGACGCATCCATACAGAAGCTGCCAACAAACAGAAATGACGACTGAAGTGACGCACATCATGGGCAATCACCAGCGCCGCAGGCTCAGCACGCCCTTGTTCGGACAAATAGGCTGCTGTATATCGGTACAAACCGATGGTCGCCCGTATGACATTGAAATCATTCAACAGATTACTACCCACACCCGCATGCAGGGGAACACCAGACGCGGCCTGCCCCCCCCCCATTTCCTGGCTGGTCACCACTTTGCCTATAGTGCGTCCGCGCATGCCGCCCGTACCAAACTCCAGGGAACGGAAAAAACGATCATCCAATTCCTCCCACTGCCGTCCGCTCACCAACTCCTCTATGCTTCGCACAGCCCAGTCAGGCAAAAAACCAGCAGTCAACCACTGGATCAGGTTTTCTGCGGTTGACTGAAGAAGATCTCCAGACTGCACGGACTGTTTTACCTGTTCAACAACGCGATTTACGGGCATAAAATGCTACTAGAATAAAACTGCCCATATTCCAACCTTAATATACAATCGTCAACAACGGAACGAATGTCAGGCCAGCCACAAGCGTACTACCTCGGCAGTGAATCAAAGCGATACACGACTTCCCCGGGCAATACATAGCCCAACTGTTCGCGAGCCTGCTGCTGGAGAAATTCAGGATCATCCATCATGTTGCGAAGAAACAGCTCTTTCTGCTGATTCTGTCGATACACCTCATGCACCCGATCCATCATTTTCTGTTCTTCCATCCGCGCCTGTCTGTATTCACGATAAGACCCGGGGACCCACA
>CAZYDZ010000190.1:0-4634 GCA_964646535.1 uncultured Opitutaceae bacterium | reverse complement strand
GACGCAAGTCGGGGCCCTTGCTGTTTACCGGGGAAGGGTTAACCACGAAGGCACGGAAGACACAAAGGACGGATAGGACGGGACGCGGACGGGGGCAAAGAGATGGAACCGCAGATTTTTGGGATTGTCGCAGATGTAAGGTTGGTGAGAGGCTCAAGTGAGGTTGTGGAGGGGGTAGGGTCACTTGGATTCCGTTTGGTGTTTCGTTTGCCAAAAGGAGATTTCATACCCTTCGATATCGGAGGGATCTTCCGGTGGGTAGAAGCTTACGATACAGGGTCTGTCGGGATGGTCATGTTTCCATAAGCTCGTATGTCTGCAGAAGTGTTTTCATTACTACAAGCAGTTCTTGGTTGTCCGTCCAGAAATCGAAGATCTCGCCCTCCCAGTTATAGAGGATGTAATGCTCATGGGGACAATACAAATAGGAAGAGCCTGTTCTTCACAACTGTGGCATCTCGTATGTCCAGATGTGACTCAATCCTCTGATTTGGCCGTGGTAATAGAACATCCGCAGGGACCCTTTTTCCGTGGGAACCAGCCAAGGATAACCAAAGTCGATGTGAGAATCACCAGGGATATGAGGGAATTCAAGAATACGGCCACAATGGACAAAATTCAGTTCAGATACGGAAGCTCTCCATAATTCAATCGACCCTGGTACCTTGCCACTGGCAGCACGTTCTGTCGTCAACGCGATCACCTTCTCTGGGTCCATTGGATCGTTCATCACAAAAGGTGACGCCAGGCCATGGGTTTCCGGATGATTCGCCAGAAGCAGAGGTGGGGTAGCTGTCCAGGAATGGCCTCCGTCATCCGAATAAACAGCAGCTTCAGCCCCGTATCCATTATCTGCTGTTTTCTGATTGTTCCTCAACAAGCCCAGTAATCTTCCGGAGTTTGTGCGAACGAGGCACGGCTCCACATACAGGCCGTCATGGATTCGCGTGGGTGACAACCACGAGTGTCCTCCATCAACAGAACGCGAAAACCAAATCCCCTGTTCATACGGCGAAGAACCCTTTCGATAGTGACCCGTTACGAGTAATTCTCCTCCAGGCTGCGCCAGCACCCGGCCATACACAGAGCCTGTTTTGTTTGGGCCGAGCGCGGAGGTATCTGCCGGCTTCCAGTTCACTCCGTTATCTTCAGAATACCAGCCAAAAATATGGTTGGTTCTGTCTCCATCAAAAGCCATCACCAAAAGCACCACGGTACCATCAGGAGCCACGCCCAGCGCCATATTGCCAGCATGAGTATACTCATGCCCGTTTCCAAATTCCCGCAGAATCCGAAGACCGCCAAAGGATTGTCCGTCATCCATGGAGCACGCCACTGCGGGACAACCTCCACCATGGGTGCCATGAAATTCCCCGGCGATGCAGGCCAACAGAATCGACCCATTTTGCAAACGAACTACCTTGGGCCATGCAAGATGGGCGTAACGAATATCGGTCGGTGCCTGCAGCGCAATCCGCACTTCCCCTCCGTTTACCGGACGGGCCGCCCATATGGGCCGATCCGTCGATGTGATATCATTTGCTTCCATATTAATCCAAAGTCAACGAATCCATGCACGGGAAGCGCTGGAAGCCGCATCCCGGTCGCCAGTAGTGGGGGGCTCCTCCATGGGCAATTGCCCAACTTCCTCTATGGCCTGCCAATTCGGTTCACCCAAATTGCTACCGATTTCGGCCCCTTGGGAAACCAACAGCTCCTGTAGTTCACGTACACTTACTTCACGCAGGCCACACTTTTTGCGTACCGCCAGGGCGGCTACCGTGCCTGCCGCCTGCCCCTGTCCCATGCAAATAGGGATCACCCGGGTAGAGGCAATCGCCTCATGGGTGGCGGATAAACACTTGCCGGACACCAGAATTCCCTCCAGATCACGCACAATCAGGCTGCGCAATGGAATGGTGTAGGCCCGTACATTGCGCGAGTCCACCCATGTCCCTGCCGGACGATGAATATCGATATGGTAGGCACCCATCGAAACCGCATCGGGGAAAACACGACCCTCAACAAGATCCTCAGCAGACAAAACATAGTCGCCCATGATACGACGGCTCTCACGCACACCCAGCATCGGTGCGATTTCCCGCAGATCAGAACGGGAAAACCCCGGAACATATTTCTGAAAAAAACTTACTAATTGGGGAATTTGGGCATACACCCGCTCATAGGCCTGGCTCAGGCTTTCCGCATCCGTGGGATCCAAACCCAGTACTCGGGTCATCACAACAAGAAACTCGTCCGGACGATGCAGCTTTACCCCGACCACCCGGGTCTGCGGAATATCCAAATCCCCTGCCTGTCGCGCCTGCTCCATCAAGGAACGAAAGCCCCCACAAATGATCACCTGCATCCGATCCAACCGGGCCACCGTTTTGGCCCAAAGTTCCGGATACGGTTCAAGCCACTCGCGATAGCAAAGCTCCGATCGTTTACAACCTGCGATGAATGAATCGCGATCCACCCCTCCAAGCCTGAAAACCAGTGTGGGTGCCTGTACAAGACCATCTTTCGTGCGTCCTTTCTCCCATGTGGCCCCTGCATGGGCCGCAACATCCCCATCCCCACTGCAGTCAATCACCACATCCGCATGAATACGCTGTTCCCCGCTCTTGTTGCGCACAACGATACCCGTCACCCGTTCGCCCCCTCGCAGGGTATCAATCGCCTGTGTGTGCAACATCAGTTTCACCCCTGCCTGGGTACACAATTCCATCGCCAGACATTTCCACCAGTGACCGTCCAGACTGAATGCGGACCCACATTTTATATCATATTCAAACGGCGCAGCCGCTCCCATCTGCTGCAAACGCATGGCAATCTCCTGAGGGATTCCCTTTACCACCTGCCGATAATCACGGTCATGAAATCCCAGCCAGGGCAAGGTGGACGATATACCCCCCAGAAAGCCATGGGGCTCCACCAACAGTGTCTTCGCCCCATTGCGAGCCGCTGCCAACGCGGCTACCAGCCCTGAAGCTCCTGCTCCCACCACGACCACTTCTGTCTGTATGTTGTTTGGATTCATCTTCATGTTGACAGAAAACGGTTTTCAACCGGATACGATCCCCGGGGATGAATTCAGGATCTCCCCTACATACCACCCGCAATTGTATTTCTCAAACATCATTAAAGGAAAACATCCTCCACAAAATGGGATAAATCAAAGACAATTCCTTGTACTCTCAATCCATTAATAGTATTTTTGTAACATTATAAAATGAAAGGACTGCAACTTACCGAAGCGCTCTCCTGTCTGGTCTCCCAAGGGGGGCTGCACGGCCTGAATGGCTACTTTGGCCCAAACAGTCAACCAACCAACATGCCAAACGGTGCATCCCTGATAAATGCGCACCGATTACTGGTTTGTCTGAATGGAACAGCCCATTTCCGCATGGACGGGTCACCGAAACCCTTTCCCCTGATTCAGTCCCATGGATTATTCGTACCCTCCGGTCACTGGGTTCAGAGTGCTCCCCAACAGCGCTATGAATCGCTGGGAATCATCTTTTATCCAGAACGTATCCGTATTTACCGGGCTGTTCCTGTCCGGGAAAATAATGGTTGGTCTGTACAAATCCCGGAAGGAGTCGAATATAAGGGAGTCAGCCCAATGGCAAGGGAGTGTCTTCGTATCCTTGAAGAGACCTCTCCCTCCGCAGACAACAGACTACGACCACTCTCGGCCGCCAATCTTCTGCTTTGCGAGTGTCTCCGCTTATCGCGCAATCACCAATCTGCTGGAGCATCCTGGTACCGCTGGCAAACAGCCTGCCATTATATGGATGAACATCTCCATGAGCCGATCAACCGCAACAGGGTGGCCATCACTCTGGGACTCCATCCCAACCACCTTTCACGCCTGTTCGCACAATTTTCCGACAAGTCGTTTAACCACTATGTACGGGAGGCCCGCCTCGCCCGTGCCGATCTGCTGCTGACCAATCCACGCCTGAATGTGTCGGAAGTTGCCCACCTGTGTGGATTTTCCAGCGCCAGCTACTTTGTCCGCACCTATCACAACAGTCGAGGCGCCCCTCCCGGGAAAAGCCGGCTTCCTCCATGAATCAGATGCAGACGGTTACGAATCAGGGAGCAGGAGGACTCGTTTTCACTAAAGTGATAGGACGAATGGGACAGATGGGACGAAAGAGCAAAAGCTATATATCCTATTCGTCTTATCCCTTCGGCATCTTGCGATAAGCGCGTGGGGACATTTCCATGATGCGGCGGAAACAACGGGTGAAATAATAGGCGTCGGGAAAACCTGACAGCTCGCCAATGGTTCGTATTGCGGTATCGGTTGTAGCGAGAAGCTGGCAGGCGTATTGAATGCGCAATCGAATCAGCCAGTCAATCGGCGCAAATCCGGTCATTTGACGAAACAGCACACTGTAATGCGGTGCGGACAATCCCGCTCGGGTGGCCAATTCGTTGAGTCGTACGGGTCGTTTGAAATGCGCCTTCATCCATTCGGCAGAGGCTGCCACACGTTCCTGGGCGGAAGATCCGCCGGGGGTACGCTGGGTCATGCGTAATTGCAAAATGTGAGCCAGGGCTGCCCGCAACACCGTACTGGCAGAGACCAGATTGACCAACGAGTAACCGCGTTCCAGATA
>CAZYDZ010000189.1:0-4688 GCA_964646535.1 uncultured Opitutaceae bacterium | reverse complement strand
TGTCGGGAACCCTGCCTTATCCGCATCGGCGCACTGTAGGAGGGGCTTTACGCCCCGACCGAATGGGTGTGGTTTTGTGTCGGGGCGTAAAGCCCCTCCTACATATAATAAGCCCACGCGCTCATCCACGGTTTCCACCCTTTGTGTCCTAGAGTCCTGGTGGTGCCCCTCTTTCAACCACCGAGACACGAAGCCACCCAAGCGACTTTATCCGGTTCGCGGAAGAACGCGGTACCTGCGACGAGAGTATCGGCGCCAGCCTGTAGGCAGCGTTTGCCAGTATCCGCATCGACACCGCCATCGACTTCGATGCGAAAGTTTAACCCCAGCCGTTCTCGCTCACAGTACAGCCATTGTATTTTTTCCAATCCGTTTTCGCGAAACTTCTGTCCGCCAAAACCAGGTTGTACCGTCATCACCAGTGCGAGTTCAACATGCTGCAGATAAGGGCTCAATGACTCAATCGGTGTGTCAGGATTGAGCGCAATACCGCGTTGACCACCCAATATGGCAATCTTCTGCAGAGTTGCCATCTGATCAAATTCAGGCTCTACATGAATCGTAATCAACTGCGCTCCTGCCTCCATAAACGGCTCAATATACAAATCGGGCCTGGACAGCATCAAATGGACATCAAAAAAGCACTCGCTCCGCTTGCGCAAATCCCTGACTGTCTGTGGTCCGAAACTGAGGTTGGGCACGAAGTGACCATCCATGATATCGAGATGTACCCACCTCAATCCCGCTGCTTCCACTTCGTGTAGCGAGTCTGCCAGATTCGCATGGTCACCCGCCAGAATGGAAGGGGCCAACACCCGCTGTGGAAGATTTACCATGTATCCAAAATCCGACGACTGATGCGCTGCGCAAGATCTCGGGCAATGATCGGCAGCGTTTGATATTCAGCCACCTGCACTCCCTCGTCCACCAGAGGCTCCCGTCGAATTTCAACGGACGCACGGTTGAGCAGCACAGTCCCATCCGCCCTGGTCAGTGTCAATTCCGCCCGCAGTCTCAACGAATAACTGCGCGCCAAACCTGAATCATCCTGCTGCACAGCCCCCAACTCACGGTCGAACTCCACCAGGGTCACCTGCAGAGTGGCGTCTGCCTTTTCCCTGTCCACGATACGGGTTCCCGCGCGCAGCAACTGTTCACGCAACTGGGCATCCAACAACGGCTCCACCTGCGGCAGCATGGTCTGATTAAGAACAGGCAGTACGGTAAGCGTATGAAAGGCGGGTTGCGAACCTCTCCCCATATGGTAGTTGCAGGAAGACAGGCCCAACAATCCGACCCATGCCCATAAACAGACGGCGACGGCCCTGTTCATCAGCGCGACTCCTTTTGCGGAATGGGGCCTGCGCCCGCAGGGCGAGCCTCGTCCCTTTCGGGCGTTTTGGCTCCGTTATCCATTAAATAAAGCGCGCCGTCATCATCCACCTGGCGGATTCCAAAACTATTCCAGAGACGGTGGAAAAAGCCGTACGGGGCTGATTTTCCTTCCTTGATCCGATTCAATTGGGCCATTGCGACCGCAGCAGCCGAGGTACCTGGAGCCGCGGTTTCAACCTCGTTGAACATAATTGTAGCCGCCTTCTCGTTCCCACGGTATGTATAATACCAATCTCCCATCAAGAGCTTGCTCGTACCCAGAGTCTCCTTCAGTTCACGCAAACCTCTTTCCGCTTCCGCCGCACGGGAGCTGCGCGGAAACTGGATCAGGAAATCCTCGTAGTAGCCAATCGCATCATGGGTTGCTCCCTGATCGTATTCAGGACCCGCAATCAGGGATGTGTAGGTTTGCGCCATCAACAGGTACGCATCGGGCAACAGGAAATGGCGTGGATAGGTATTAATGAAGCGATCCAGATGGTGAATGGTCTCTTCCGGCGCTCCCTTCGAACGATACAGCAACGCGATATTCAGCAACGCCAGCGGCGCGAACTCACCAAATGGCGCATTCTTGATAATCTGTTCAAACTGTTCGATCGCTGTACTGGGACTCTTGAAAATCGGTATGGTACCCAGAAAACGAACGCGATTGCCCTGCATCAATCCGTCTGCAACCTGAAATTGAGCGGATACCACCTTGTTAAAGTCACCATACCCTGGATAACTGTCAATAATGCGCTGGAAGGATTTGAAAGAACGCTCCCAGTTCTTATTTTTCTCTTCAATCAGCCCGACCTGGAACAAGCTCTCCGCCGCATACAGGGTATCCCCGTAGGTTTTAATGACAGACTCATAGATGGACTTGGCGCCGCTCAAGTCTCCAGCGTCCTGTTTTCTCTTCGCCTGGTCCATCATCTCCATGGCGCGCCCCATAACTTCAGGCTCCGCAGATTTGCCAGGAGGAGGTACGTCCCACATCCAGCCTCTGCCCTGGCTCCAGAACAGGGAAGCTGCCGATAAAGACCCGTGAAGCAGGACGAATGTACCTGCCAGTAGAACCGTTTGTTTCAGAAAGATTCGCATCATTGCCGTTATTCCTGTTGCCATTTTATCAAGGTTACGCCCCAAGTCAGTCCCGCACCAAACGCAACGGACAAGACGTAATCACCTGCCTTAAAGTACCCTGCACGACGCGCCTCGTCCAGCGCAATCGGAATGGATGCCGCCGATGTATTGCCGTAGCGGTCCAGATTAATAAAAAACTTTTCCATCGGAACTTTCAACCGACTGGCCAGCATCTCAATGATGCGCAGATTTGCCTGATGCGGAATGAAACACGCAATCTCCCCGGCTGTCAGACCATGGCGTTCCAACAACTCCAGGCAACTCTGTTCCATGATCCGCACCGCCCACTTGAACACTTCCCGACCATTCATTTTCAGGTAGTGCATCCGATTATTGACGGAATCCAGCGAAGCGGGGCATGCACTGCCCCCCCCTGGCTGCCAGAGAATGGAAGAATCCGACCCGTCTGCGCCGTGCAACGAACCGATAATCCCCACGTTTTCTTGCTCTGAACGACTCAGAATAGCCGCACCCGCCCCGTCTCCAAACAAAATACAGGTGGCGCGATCCTGCCAATCCATGATGGACGACAGCTTCTCGGCTCCGACCACCAGCACATGACGGTAGTTGCCCGAACGCAACATCTGAGCGCCGATCTCAAGGCAATAAAGAAAACCCGAACACGCCGCCTCCACATCAAAGGACATCACCTTGCGCAAACCGAGTTTGTGCTGGAGCAAGCAGGCCGTGGCAGGAAACGCCATGTCAGGCGTAATCGTCCCCACAATCACCAGGTCTATTTCCTGCGGGTCCACTCCCGCATCGGCAATTGCGCGCATGGATGCCTGTAGTGCAAGATCCGAGCAAAACTCGTCCTCCGCCGCCACTCGCCGCTCACGAATTCCCGTGCGTGTCACGATCCATTCGTCCGAGGTCTCTACAATTTTGGATAAGTCCTGATTGGTGATTACCTTATCCGGGGTATACGACCCCATACCGGAAATAACCACCGATGATCTTGCGCCTTTCATGAAAGGCTTAGATTCCCTTAGGTTTATGCGTTACAGTCAAATCGAAATTACCGTTTTGACTGAAAAGCTGGGAATTTGCATAAATTATGATTTGAAACCGCCGATTTCGTAGATGGTCACAGAAAATTCTTTATTTTATATCTGTGGCAATCTGTGAAATCTGTGGTTCCTTTTCTGAAACTGTTCCCGTGGAATGCGGCTTCAACAGGAGATTGATTTGTGCAATCTTCTCCTCGATTTGCTGGTTCATGTCCTGCCGGACGACCTCACTGGCAATCCTGACTGCGCTGGCAATCGCCCAACGGTTACTGGAGCCATGGGTTTTCAGAATAGTGCCACGGATACCCAATAGCGGAGCCCCTGCATAACGATCCGGGTTCAGTTTGTACTTCAGTCCATTAAAAGCGCCGCGAGCCAGTACTGCTCCCAACATTCGCAATGGATTGCGGGTCAGCTCGGTTTTCACCATGCCTTTAAGCATCCTGTACATACCTTCACAGGTCTTCAACAAAATGTTCCCCACAAACCCGTCGCAAACCACGACATCCACCTGATTGTCGAATACCTGAAAGCCTTCAATCAACCCCGTATAGTGAATCAAATTCTGACACTTCTTTAACAGGCTGTGCGCCTGGTGAATCCCTTCCGTGCCCTTTCCTTCCTCGGTTCCAATCGACAACAGCCCGACACGCGGCTTCTCTATGCCCAGTGCGATTTGCGCATATATACTGCCCAATACGGCGTTATGCACCAGATGCCTGGGATCGGATTCGGGATTGGCGCCAACGTCAACCAATACGAAATAATGGTCCTTGGCTGGAATCACAGTTGCCAGAGCAGGCCGCTCCAGCCCTGGCAATGGTCTGAGACGCAACGTCCCACCAGCCATCAGGCTCCCGGTGTTACCACAACTGACAAAAGCACAGGCCTTCCCCGCCTTGACCAGTTCAATCCCTCTCAACAAGGAAGAATCTTTTTTCTGTTTGAGGCTTTGTACAGGCTTTTCATCCATGCCGATCACCTCGGACGCATGGTGAATGCTCACACGCTCATTTGCATCCAACCCTACCTGTGCCAACAGAGGCTTCAACACCTCTTCCCTGCCAGTCAGGATAATCGGTAAATCCACTTGCTCCGACTGATACGCCAGAGCGACCCCATGCAGCACTTCCAGCGGCCCCATGTCGCTTCCCATCG
>CAZYDZ010000188.1:0-4706 GCA_964646535.1 uncultured Opitutaceae bacterium | reverse complement strand
TGGGAAGATCCGAAGGGAGTTCCCATTGGATCTTCCCATGCATTGTCAACACATGGATTCTGGCTGGCGGGTGCGGTAAAACGTGAATTCGGATGAGCAGCCAGACGACCACAATCAGGAGTCCACTCCTTGCCCTGCCAGTCAATCAGTCTGGCTGGCGGCTCCTTGGTTAATCCTTCCCACCAGACATCGCCATCTTCAGTCAGCGCCACATTGGTGAAAATCGTGTTGGCTTTGATCGTCTCGATCGCATTCGGATTGGTATCGGACGAAGTACCTGGAGCCACGCCAAAATAACCTGCTTCAGGATTGATCGCATACGGAATACCGTCTGCCCCTGGCTTGATCCAGGCAATATCGTCACCGACAGTAGTAACCTTCCATCCATTAAATGCCTTGGGGGGCACCATCATGGCAAAGTTGGTCTTTCCACATGCGCTCGGGAACGCCGCAGCCACATAGGTCTTCAGCCCCTTGGGATCTTCCACTCCCAGAATTAGCATATGTTCAGACATCCATCCTTCGTCGCGTCCCATTGTGGATGCAATGCGCAACGCAAAACACTTCTTGCCGAGCAACGCATTACCACCGTAACCAGAGCCATACGAAACAATCGTACGCTCTTCCGGAAAGTGAACAATGTACTTGTGATCATTGTTACAAGGCCATGAGACATCCTTTTGCCCAGGCTCCAGAGGGCTACCCACGGAATGCAGGCAGGGAACAAAGAAACCCTTGTCACCCAGTGACTTCAACACACGATCCCCGATACGGGTCATAATCCGCATATTGACCACCACATAAGGCGAATCCGTTACTTCCACACCGATATGGGAGATCGGCGAACCGACAGGTCCCATGCTGAAAGGAATCACATACATGGTACGCCCTTTCATGCTTCCCTTGAACAGTGCGCGCAGTTTCTCCTTCATTTCCGCAGGAGGCGCCCAGTGATTGGTCGGGCCCGCATCATCCTTATTGCGGCAGCAGATAAAGGTTCTGTCCTCGACACGGGCGACATCCGCAGGATCGGAACGGGCCAGAAAACTGTTTGGGCGCTTTTCCTGATTGAGCGGAATGAAGGTTCCCGACTCGACCATCATCCGGATCAGTGCCTGATTCTCCTCATCGGAGCCGTCACACCAATGCACCTGGTCCGGCTGGCACATTTCAGTCATTTTCCCAACCCACTTGAGGAGTGGCTGGTGTTGTGTCGGAGCGGTAGATCGAATCTTTAACATAACAGATCAAAGTTAGGGTATTGTATTCTGCAATACAACCACGATTGGTTCTGGGTTTCTCATATTACAGTTGGTAAAGCAGTGCTCAATCTCACCTAAATCCATACTCTATCACTGGACATACCGGCAATTCCAATAAAGGGTGTCCCCTTCCTCTACCAATGCAGAATCCTGGTTGCAATCAGAGCCATATCGGGCAACGATAGATGGTTCACAAAGCCAGACTGCAACGGTAACATATTTCTCATTTAAGCTAATCATGAGTCTTTCCAGCCAGTTCTTTGAACAAGCATCCCATTTGATTCCAGGAGGGGTCAATTCCCCCGTGCGCGCATTCCGCAATGTAGGGGGAACCCCCTTTTACACAGTCCATGCGGAGGGCGCCTATCTGCACGATGCAGACGGTCACAAGCTGCTCGATTTTGTCTGTACCTGGGGTCCCGCCATCCACGGTCACAACCATCCTGCAATCCGCGATGCCATTCGCGAAGCCCTTGATCACGGAACCAGTTTCGGCACATGTCATCCAGGCGAAGTGGCAATGGCCAATCTGCTCTGCCAACTGGTTCCTTCACTGGAAAAAGTACGCCTCTGCAACAGCGGCACTGAAGCCACCATGAGCTGCATACGCCTCGCACGGGGTGCCACCAAACGCGACAAAATCGTCAAGTTTGCAGGCTGCTATCACGGCCATGTGGATGCCCTGCTGGTCAAGGCAGGATCGGGAGCGCTGACGGGAGGCCATCCAGACAGCGCAGGTATCCCCGCCTGTGTCACCGCAGACACACTGGTTCTGCCTCTCAATGATACAGAAACGCTGGAAAATCTGTTCATCCAACAAGGCGAACGCATCGCCGCAGTCATTTTGGAGCCCTACCCCGCCAATGTGGGGCTGATCCTGCCTTCCCCTGGATTTTTGCAATACCTGCGCAATATCACCGCAAAATACGGCTCGCTGCTGATTTTTGACGAAGTGATGACAGGTTTCCGCATCGCTCTGGGGGGTGTGCAGGAAAAAGAGCGAATTACTCCAGACCTAACAGCGCTGGGTAAGATTATCGGCGGAGGGCTGCCCGTCGGCGCCTTCGGAGGACGCGCCGATCTGATGATGCACCTGGCGCCGCAAGGTCCCGTATATCAGGCAGGGACATTGAGCGGTAATCCACTCGCCACGGCGGCAGGCCTGGCATCTCTGAAGCTGTTACAGGAAACCCTCCCGTACGACCGCCTGAATACCTTCACCTCCCGTTTGGCCAAGTTCATACAGGGACAGTTTTCCGTGCGCGGTATCCCTGTTCAGGTACCCCAGACGGGTTCCATGTTCTCGCTGTATTTTACACACCACATGGTACGCAACTACGAACAGGCCATTGCCTCGGATCAGGAAATGTTCAAGCGCTTTTTCCACATGGCGCTGGAAGCGGGCATTTATTTTCCCCCATCTCCCTTTGAAACCTGCTTTGTCAGTACGGCACACCTCGATCCTTCAGTGGAAGAAACTCTGTACGAAAGACTTGAGAATGTTTTCAAGAGCCATTGAGAGGATTGCGGTGATCGCAGAAGTTTTGTGGTGCGCAATTCCATTTCGGATTCGACTGATTTTCGACTAATCTACGATTCGTTCTTTGCGCGGCGGGAGGATTGATTTATCGTGTCCTCTATTATGGTGGCACCTGAAGATTTCATTCACCTGCACGTTCATACCGATTACAGCCTGCTGGATGGAGCCTGCAGGGTGGATCGGTTGCTGAACCGTTGCAAGGAACTGAATATGAACGCGGTGGCCATCACGGACCACGGCAATCTGTTTGGTACCGCAGAATTCTACACTGCCGCCAAAAAGGCTAATATCAACCCGTTGATCGGCTGTGAGACCTATCTGGTATTGCATGACCGCAAGGAAAAAGTAGACCGCCAGAGTAACGGTAAATACTACCACATGGGGCTGATTGCGCGAAACTTCACAGGCTATCAGAACCTGACAAAGCTGATCTCCGACGCACACATTGAGGGATTCTACTACAAACCGCGCACCGATCTCACGCAACTGGCCAGGTACAGCGAGGGCTTGATTGGGTTTTCGGGATGCCTGCAGGGAGTGATTCCGCAACATCTGATGCAGGATGATTGGGAAGGAGCACGGCGTTATTGCGATCTTTTCATTCAAATCTTCGGTCGGGACCACTTCTTCATAGAAATCATGGAGCACGGACTCGACATCCAGCGCGGGCTTTCGCAAGCCCTCATCAAACTGGCTGCTGAATTTCGTCTGAAAGTCATCTGCAGCAACGACGTTCACTACGTGATGGAGGGGGATTCTGTTCCTCATGACACTTTGCTCTGTATTCAGACTGGAACGAAGCTGATCGACGAAAAACGTATGCGTTACGTCCCACAGTTTTTCCTCAAGTCCGCACAGCAAATGGCTGAACACTTCGGTGAGATTCCCGAAGCACTTACCAACACACGCATTGTCGCGGATATGTGCGACTTGAAAATGCCATTTGGGGAGAACCATTACCCCGTATTTCCGCTGCCACCCCAGATTCAGGAAAAGCAGATAAGCGCATCAGACTATCTCCACCAACTCTGCGTGGAAGGGCTGCGGGAACGCTATGGCATAGACTACCACCAGCCTCATTCTCACAATAGTGAAGAGAGTCACCGCGCCCTGGCAGATGAATTGGTCGAACGCCTCGACTACGAGCTGTCGATCATCCGCAAAACAGGCTTCCTCGACTACTTCCTGATTGTCTGGGACTTTATCCACTGGGCACGCAATCAGAATATTCCCGTTGGCCCTGGCCGCGGTTCAGGGGCAGGCTGCCTGGTCGCCTATCTGCTGCACATCACGGATATAGACCCAATCCGTTTCAAGCTGCTGTTTGAGCGTTTCCTCAACCCTGAACGCGTCTCTCCTCCCGATTTCGATATTGATTTCTGTATGCGCCGCCGCGGTGAGGTCATCGACTATGTGCGCGACAAATATGGTAAGGACTGTGTTGCCAATATTATCACATTCGGAAAATTTGGCGCCAAAATGGTGGTACGCGATATTGCCCGTGTAATGGGCATGGATTACGCGGCTGCGGACAAAATCGCCAAAATGGTTCCCGACGACCCCAATACCACACTGAAACTCGCGCTTGAACGAAGTGCGGAATTGACCCGAGAAGTAGAAACCAACGAGCAGGCGCGAATCATTTTCGACCAGGGTAGGATTATCGAGGGAATGGTCCGCAACGTCGGCACGCACGCTGCCGGGGTAATTATTGCCGACCGACCGCTGAGCGAGTTCGTTCCGCTCACCCTGCAGGATGGCGCCATTACCACCCAGTATGCCAAGGGGCCCGTCGAATACCTGGGTCTGCTAAAAATGGACTTCCTCGGACTCAAGACATTGACGGTCATTGCCGACGCCGAGGAAAACATCAGGCTGACCACCAAACAACCTTTTGACATTTC
>CAZYDZ010000187.1:3548-4730 GCA_964646535.1 uncultured Opitutaceae bacterium | reverse complement strand
GGCAAACGCTACAAATGCACAGCCGATGACTCCGCCTATGCTACATTTGAACTCGATGGGGGTGTCATCGCACACTTCAATTCCTCGTGGGTAGTGCGTGTGAGACGTGACGATCTGCTCACCTTGCAAGTGGACGGCACACACGGCTCCGCTGTGGCTGGTCTTCGCGAATGTTACATTCAACACTACGGCAACACGCCCAAGCCTGTCTGGAATCCTGATATTGAACAGCCGATTCAGTTCTTTGACCATTGGGCCAAAGTGCCCAATCAGGAGGAATATGACAACGCCTTCAAAGTGCAATGGCAACTGTTCCTCAAACATATTGTGCTCGACACCCCCTTTCGCTGGAGCCTGCTGGAAGGAGCCAAGGGGGTACAACTCGCGGAAAAGGGTATCGAGAGTTGGCAGAAACGAGCCTGGGTGAACCTGCCCGATCTCACCCAATAGCCATCTCTGTTTTCCTCGTATGCATTCCACACACACACCTCCCAAACACAAGGTCGCCCTGGTCACGGGAGGCACCCGTGGTATCGGGCTGGGCATTGCCCGTTGTCTGGCCGCCGACGGCATCCATCTCACCCTGAACGGCATGAGACCGGAAGCTGCGGTGCGTGAAATCATCGACGAACTCTCCACACACGGGGTTCAGGTGGGCTACGCTCAGGGAGATTTGGCCCACAGAGAAGATCGTATCCGAATTTTGGATACCACAAAGCAGCAACACGGCGCATTGCACATCCTCGTCAATAATGCCGGCATTGCCCCGCGCGAGCGCAAGGATATTTTAGACGCCAGCGAGGAGAGCTTTGAAGAAGTGCTTAAAACAAATCTCCAGGGAGCCTATTTTCTTACCCAGGGAGCTGCCCGCTGGATGCTTGAGCAAAAGAATTCCGATCCGGACTATTGGGGAGCCATCATCAACATCACCTCCATATCCGCCACCGTGGCCTCCATTAATCGAGGAGAGTACTGCATTGCCAAGGCTGGTCTGGCCATGAGCACACTGCTGTGGGCCACCCGTCTCGGTGAGTATGGAATTCCTGTTTACGAAGTGCGCCCGGGAGTGATCAAGACCGATATGACCGCGGGGGTCACCGAGAAATACGACCGCCTGATTGCCGATGGACTCTGTGTCCAGCCGCGCTGGGGACTCCCCGAGGATATTGGCAAAACCGTTGC
>CAZYDZ010000187.1:0-3538 GCA_964646535.1 uncultured Opitutaceae bacterium | reverse complement strand
GCGACCTCCCCTATTCTTCGGGCACCACCATCATGGTTGATGGAGGATTGACCATACCCAGGTTGTAAAAATCCATTCAGCATTCGGATCGCGGCATAAAGCCGCTCCTACAAGGAAAATCCTCAGCGCAGCGAGTTCACCGCCTGGAAGATGCCGCTCATCATGGAGAAGGCGATGAGGCCAACCATGATGGCCATGAACACGATGATGACGGGCTGGATGATGGCGGTAAGAGCGGAAATGCTTTTGGCCAGTTCCTTGTCGTAGCGGGCTGCCGCTTTTTGCAAGGAGGCGGCGAGGTCACCGGTTTGTTCGCCGAGTACCACGGCATCGACAAACTCGCCGGGAAAGACCCCCGTGCGGTTGAGCGCACGGGAGAGCGAGGCTCCGTCGGAGACGGACTCCTGCACATCTTCGAGCGCGGCTTTCACATAGCGGTTGGGGGTGGCCGCCTGTACCAGACGGAGGGTGCCGGTCAGGGGAATCCCGTTGGTCAACAGAACCGAAAGAGTTTGTGCCACCTGTGCGTACATACCCGTTGCCATCACACGACCTGCGCGCGGCAGTAACAGTTTTTTCTCATCCCACCACAGGCGGCCTGTTGGCGAATGTATCCAAAAACGAAATGCAGCAATGGCTCCGCCAATCAATAAAAGCCCCAGCCACCACCAATGGAGGACACCTTCACTGAAGCGAATCATCAATTGCGTGACCAGCGGCATGCTGCTCTCTCCCATGCTGAACAGCGTGCGCATCTGCGGCACCAGAAAAGTCATAAACACCAACATCAGGGCGCCAGCGGCCAGAATCATGAAGGCGGGATAGACCAGCGCACCGCGAATCTTGCCTTTCAACTCTTCGATCATCGCAATCTGTTCCTGCTGGCGGCGCAGGATGGTGGCCAATGCGCCGCTCTGTTCCCCCGCCTGCACCATATTCAGGTAGAGTTCATCGAACGAGGGTGATGCGCGTTTCAAAGCCACCGACAGGGAAAGTCCCTCGCGCAGTGATTCGCGCACATGTGCGGCTACCGCACCGACCGATCGGCTTTCTTTCCGGCCTGCCAGCACGCCCAGGCCCGCTTCGAGGCGCACCCCGGAATCCAGCAGATCTGCCAGTTCTTCAGTAAATTGGAGGATTTCCCGCTTCTTCAGGCGCACCCCTTTTCCCACAGTTCCGAAATCCACCCGTGACGTCTCTTCCTTGCGTGGACTCTTCTCTGTATTGGAGCGCGGCTTCGGGCGTTGCTTAACCACCTCCGCCAATTCACCGAGGCGCAACGGACGCAATTGTTGACGCGTCAGGCGATCAAACGCCTGCCCGCGACTGTCTGCCTCCAGCTCGCCTGACTGTCGTTTGCCACTCCCATCCACGGCTTCGTACAGAAAACGGGCCATCGCGGATCAACCTGGCTCTGCAACCGTCAACTGATCCATAACGGTTACACGGTGAATCTCTTCGATGGAGGTCAGCCCTTCGCGGACTTTCTCCATACCATTTTGACGAATCAGCTTCATCCCTTCATGGATTGCCTGGCGGCGCAACTCCCCTTCATCCGCCCGCTTGGCAATCAGATCCTGCATGGCGGAAGTCACCCGACAGATTTCCATAATCGCCATGCGGCCTGCGTAACCTGTGTCCCGACAGGACGGGCAACCAACAGGGCGGTGAAAACTCAACGGCACCTCAGAGTCCATACCAAGCCGGCGCAGCTCTTCCCTGCTATACTCGTGCGGCTTGCTGCAATGCGGGCAGAGACGACGCACCAGGCGCTGGGCGATAAAGGCCCGCACGGAAGCCGCCACCAGAAACGGCTCGATACCCATATCCACCAGACGCGTGATCGAACTGATCGCGTCGTTGGTGTGCAGGGTGGAAAATACCAAATGCCCCGTAAGGGCAGCGCGAATGGCGGTCTCGGTGGTCTCGACATCGCGCATTTCCCCGACCATCACCACATTGGGATCCGCGCGCAGCACACTGCGCAGACCGACCGCAAACGTCAGGCCCACCTCTGGCCGAACAGCGATCTGATTGATTCCAGGCATTTTATTTTCCACCGGATCCTCAATCGTCACGATGCGCGTACCCGGTTTGTTGAGACAGGCAAGCAGGGTGTATAATGTAGTGGATTTACCACTGCCTGTAGGGCCTGTTACCAAAATAATCCCGTTTGGGCTTTCCAACAACTCCCGCAATATCGACTCCTCATTCGGTTTCACGCCCAATCCATGAAAATCAAACTTCCCACCAGACAGCAGACGCAGACTAACCGTCTCCCCCGTCACCGTCGGTATGGTCGCCACACGCACGTCGATCCGCTTTCCCTCCATCTCCAGATTGATCCTGCCATCCTGTGGTAGACGGCGCTCCGCAATGTCCAGACGGGCCATGATCTTGAGACGGGTGATCACCGATTCCTGCAACTGTCGGATGGAAGGCGGCACTGGCACCGCATGCAACACGCCATCCAGGCGGAAACGTATCCGCAAATCCTCTTCCATCGGCTCCACATGAATGTCGGTGGCGCCCTCCAGTATCGCCTCACGCAGGATACGGTTCACAAACGTGATGACCGACGCCTCATCATCACCATCTTCATCCAGCTTATTGGCCTCTTCGCGGAGCTGATCAAACACGGCCTCCCCCGCGCGCCCTTCAATCACCGCCTCCAGAGTGTCCGCACCAATCCCATAGCCTTCACGGATCGCATTGCGCACCCGATTGCGGGTACTCATCACCCATTCGTAGTCCCCCTGAATAAACTTACCGACCTGCTGCCTCGCCACCAAGTCCCACGGATTGTAGACTGCCAGCAGCAAACGATCTTCCTCCATGCGCAGGGGAACCAACTGATATTTCAATGCCGTGCGCACAGGGACTTTAGTCAGAGTCTCTTCCGTAGTGCGCAATACCGCCTCGTCCATCCAGCGCACCCCGAATGCCTGTGCCACCTGGCGCAGAAACGGTTCTTCCTCGATTCCTGGCAAGTCCAGGATTTCATCCAGTACGGAAGGCTGGTACAGACCATTACCACTTTCCAACAGTTGTGTCAGATCCGCATCGGGCTCTCCGCCTGATGCTTTTATCCACTGCGACAACTGGATCGGCTCCACCATAGTCTTCCTGGTCGAACATCAGAAAAACTGTTTTTTGCCATAATAGCAAATAATCAATTGAATGGAGATGGGCTCAGAGGAACCGTGGATACGGATGAACCCCACGCGAAGGCGCAAGCCTTTATCCGCGGTTCCTTTGTATTGTAATTGGCAAACGAGTCCAAATAAGCAACACTGCTGTTGTGAAGAATTTCTGGCTCTACAGCATGTTCGCAATGTTGACGGCGCTCGTAGCAAGTGGGTGTGTGCACAAGGGGACCGCGCCTTCGGTACGCACAACGGTTCGCGATTACCGGATTATCCAAAATACTCAGCACCAAGGGGAGCAGAAGGTTGTCAGTGTCATTACGGTATTGGAAGATGGCCGTTACCAGTGGCAGGTACGCGATTGGTGGGCGAATCCAGTGCGTGACCATTCA
>CAZYDZ010000186.1:2914-4766 GCA_964646535.1 uncultured Opitutaceae bacterium | reverse complement strand
TCCCGCGGTTTGCAAACAGATGGTACCTGGCCAATCGATGGTCCTTACGGCACCAAGGGAGGTATCCTCACCCGCCTGAACGGTTCCGTGGTATTCATCACCAATCTGACAGAGGCACAGCCACCCGTTTACCAGTTGAACACCAGTGGTACCTTGTCTCAGACCCAAACCACCAATATCGAAACCGCAATTCCAACAGCTACCACCATCGGTATTATTGGTAAGCCAATTGCCACACCATAACAAGTTCAGCAGGTTCTTTTTTCAAAAGCCGGATCCAGTCTTGGGTCCGGCTTTTTGTTTACAATAACGCCCCTAAAAATCAGTACCTTTTGACTTGGAAAGGGATTAGCTTTTCGCATGCTTATGACAACCAATTTTTCCATGAAACGTGTTACCTACGTTATAGGCCATAAAAATCCTGATGCGGATTCGATTTGTGCAGCCATTACTTATGCGGATTTCAAAAGCCGCACCTGCGACCAGTATGAGTTCATTCCTGCCCGCTGTGGCAACAGCAATGCGCGCATTGACACCATCCTGAATCAGTTTGGCGTCCACTTGCCTCTGTTCATTGGAGATCTGACGCCACGGGTCAAAGACATCATGGTACACAAGGTGATATCCGTCAGTCAGGATGCCACCTGCTCCGAGGCATTGGAACTGATCGACCAGCATGATGTACGGGTACTTCCCGTACTGAATGAATCCTCACAGGTAGAGGGTATTCTCAGCGTATTTCATCTGGGAGAGTTTTTTATTCCCAAACCAGCCTCCCCGCGCTCCATGCGCCACGTCCATACGAATATCCATTCTATTATCCGCGCCCTCAAAGCGGATGTGTTACACGTTGTGGATGAACAGAATATCCAGGATTTCTTTGTTCGTATTGGGGCCATGGATGTGCAGTCCTTTGGCCGCTTTGCCAAGGAAGAGCCAATGCTGGTTCCTGAAACCATTGTCATCGTGGGCGACCGCCTGGATATCCAACAGAAATGTATCCATCTCGGCATACGCCTGCTGGTGGTCTCAGGAAATCTGGAAATCACAGAGGAAATTATTGAACTGGCCAAAGAAAAGGGCGTCAGCCTGATCCGCAGTCCCTACGATACCGCCACCACTTCATGGATTATTCGTGCAGCCACTACCGTCACACGGGTACTCTCCAAAAAATTCTACTGTTTCTCCACTGAGGAAAAACTATCCGAAGTGCGCCGCCGTATTAGCACTTTGAATACACCTGCATTTCTGGTGACCTCTGAAGACAACAAACTGCTCGGATTGTTCACCAAAACCGATATTCTCAGACCTGCACGAACACGCATTATTCTCGTCGATCACAACGAAATCAGCCAGGCGGTCAATGGAGCCGACCAGGTGGAGATTGCCGAGATTCTCGATCATCACAGGCTCAACAATCCGCCATCCAATCAACCTGTGCTGTTCCTCAACGAACCTGTAGGATCCACCTGTTCCATCATATCAGACCTCTACCGTCGCGAAGGATTGCATCCCGCCCGCGAAATTGCGGGATTGCTCATGTCGGGAATTATCTCCGATACACTAAACCTGACCAGCCCAACCACCACGGACAAAGACCGTCGTATTATCGAATGGCTGGAGCCGATGGCTGGCATCAAGGCCAAAGCTCTCTCTGATCTGATTTTCAACTCAGGGTCCGTCATTCTCTCGGCAACACCCGCCGAGGTTATACGCACCGATTTCAAAATCTACGAGGAAAATCAATTTTGTTTTTCCGTGTCTCAGGTCGAGGAACTTGGTTTTCGCAATTTCTGGCAGCAAAGCGACAACCTGCTACAGGCGCTGGAAGACCTGGTCAAAGAGGAAAACC
>CAZYDZ010000186.1:0-2904 GCA_964646535.1 uncultured Opitutaceae bacterium | reverse complement strand
AAACCTGCACTTTGCCGCCCTGCTCGTCACCGATATCAATACGCACAACTCTCTTCTTGTGATACGCGGCGACAGATCCTTTATTGAAATGGTCTCTTATCCTGCCGTGGAACC
The DNA here is from genome assembly GCA_964646535.1 of uncultured Opitutaceae bacterium. Taxonomy (GTDB): domain Bacteria; phylum Verrucomicrobiota; class Verrucomicrobiia; order Opitutales; family UBA2995; genus CAZYDZ01. The sequence continues at coordinate 2,790 of CAZYDZ010000186.1, read as the reverse complement.
GGGTTCCATTTTTGACCTGCCAGGCATCGTATCCCGCAAGAAACAACTGATTCCCTATCTGACCAGCCTGATGTCCTCCGAACACGCCACCGGCGCCTGATCTGAGGCGCCAGTCATGAAGTTAAGGGATGTATTGCCCGTGGTAGCATAATGTAGGAGCGGCTTTACACCGAGACCAAGCCCACAGGATGTTTCGGGTCGTGGTGTGCAATCGCTTTTACAGGACCTGGATGTCCAACCTCTTTTATCTTTGTTTTTAAGTAAAATCGTGGGATAGTAGACACCATGGATCTTCAACAATCTCTGCAAAATCTCTTGAGCCGTGAGGAGATCACTCCCCTTACTCAACGCGAGATTGTTCAGCACCTGAAATTGAATCATGGTCAAACGCGTAAGCTGGCCAACTTGCTTAAAACGTGGACTCAACAGGGACGCATTGTACGTGTTAAAGGAGACCGTTATTGTCAGCCGCGCGATGCGGGTCTAATCACTGGAAAAATCCACTTTCGTTCGAATGGAGCTGCCATTCTGATCCCTGAGGAGGGCCAGAATTCGGAGTCCATTCAGATTCCCCGCGAAAACACCTCTACTGCCCTGCACGGCGACCAGGTAATCGTACGCTTAGTGCGTTCCCGTCCACAATGGCAATATCGCAAAGGGAAACGCATCCAGATCGCCGCAGACACAAGCAAGCCGAGTGGCCAGGTAATCCAGATTCTGCAACGTGCCCGAACACGCATTACAGGTACTCTGCAAAAAAGTGCGCGCTTCTATTTTGTCATCCCCGATGATCCACGCATTCCACTGGATATCCTGGTTGCCGCTCCCGATGAATCCAGCCTGCCGAAACAAGCAACCCTGGGTGACAAGGTGGTGGTTGATCTTGATTCATGGGAAAATGCCCACATCAATCCCACAGGTAAAATTACCGATGTGCTCGGCAAAACCCATGAGCCTGTCGCTGAATTCACCGCCCTACTGCTCAAATACAATCTTGATCCTGAGTTTCCCGAAGAAGTCATACGCGAGGTGGAGTCTCTTCCCGACTCCGTGCGCCCGCAGGATTGTCGTGGACGGGAGGACTTGACCAAAATCGGGGCGTTTACCATAGATCCAGTGGACGCCAAGGACTTCGACGATGCGCTGTCCATTCAATATCTGGATCATCAACAGACAGAGATTGGTATTCATATCGCCGATGTCAGCGGTTACGTACGACCGCACTCAGCGCTGGATCGCGAGGCAAGGCGCCGTGGCAATTCTACTTATCTGGTCGGCAAAGTGATCCCCATGCTTCCCGAAAAACTCTCCAATGGTCTGTGCAGCCTGGTCGAGGGAGAGATTCGTCTGACGAAATCCGTATTTCTTACCGTGGATGCACAGGGCAAAATACTGAATCATCGCTTTGCCAACTCCTACATCAAAAGTCGCAAGCGCCTGACGTATCCACAGGCCTATTCGCTGCTGAAGGAAGATAATCTAAACAAAGTTCGTGCGGTGCCGCAACCACCAGCCCACCAGACTGGTGCACAGGGCAAATCCCTGCAATCGCTGTCAGACAAGGAATTGCGGGCCCTGCAATGCGATGTCCGTGCTCTCTGGTCGATCGCTTCGCATTTCCGCAAAAAGCGTATGAACAAGGGATCGCTTGATCTCGACATGCCTGAAATCAAGATCTACGTCGATCCAAAGGGTTATGCGGACCGTATTGTACAGATTGAGCACGATGAAAGCCATCAATTGGTTGAAGAGTTCATGCTGGCAGCGAACGAGATGGTCGCCAAAGAGTGCAAGCATCGCCGCATGCCCGCGCTTTACCGTGTGCACGAAAAACCCGATGAAAACAAACTGTCGGAACTATCCGATTTTCTGGCCACATTCCAATTATTTCCAGGTGATCTCACACATCGCAAACATGTGGTCAAACTCTTGCAGGAATTGAAAGATCATCCACAGGGACACACCCTGAAGATTCAGTTTTTACGCAGTTTGAAACAAGCGCACTACGGGGAGGAGCCGCTCGGCCATTACGGATTGCACAAGGATGACTATCTGCATTTCACCTCCCCGATCCGTCGCTATTCCGATCTTGTCGTCCACCGTGTGTTAAATCGCATCGCGGAGCTGGGACAAGCTCGCTCGGGTAGTAACCGCCCACCTTACTCCCAATCACAACTGGCTGAACTGGCTGAACACTTGTCGGTCACGGAACAAACCTCCTCGGAAGCCGAACGGGAATCCAACAAGATCAAACTCCTTGAATACTACGAACGTGAACTACAGCGTGATCCTCCCACTGTATTCAAAGCCACCGTCCTTGAATTGAAAGGTCACGGGTGCTTTGTCGAATTAAAGGACTCACTCGCCTTTGGCTTTGTTCCCGCTTCTTCCATGCGCGATGATTTTTACGTAATGAATCAGGCGGGCACGGAAATGCGCGGCAGAAAAACAGGACGCCGCATCGTCCTCGGGCAGGAAGTATCCGTTACCGTGGCCAATGTGGATCGTTTTAAACGACAAATGGACTTGCGCATTGTCTGGCCCTGATCAGTTTTATCTATACCTCACCATGAAAAACTACGATTTCCAGAAAACCTTAAAATCACTGTACGATCACGCAGGCCAACAATATCAACAGGGAGTGCGCACTCCAGACGGCTTGTTTAACAAGGATCAACTGCAACTGCTCCGCACTCTGGGAATCAAACCAATCGAAATCTACGACTTTGTCGAGGATCTCCACCGATACGGGGAACCTGACTGGGAAACTGTCTTTGCCATCCAGTGCGT
>CAZYDZ010000185.1:3897-4823 GCA_964646535.1 uncultured Opitutaceae bacterium | reverse complement strand
CCTGTCCACCCTGTCCACTTTCTGGTCTTGCGTTGACCTCTGTCTGCCGACAACTTATCCGTATGCGCCAACGCGATACAACAGGTCGCCTTCAACGAGCCACTGGAAGGTGGGCTTTGTTGTCCATCCTGCTCTGTATATTGCCACAACAACACGCTCCTCTTCACGCGCAAAACTTCCTTCCTGACGCGCCTGTCAAGGGATTTGAGCTTCCCTATTTCGACCCGAAAACCAATTTTCTTTCCATGAAGATGCGCGGGGAAGAGGGCTTGCTACAAGCGGATCGCACGGTTCAGATCCGCAATCTGACCATGTTGTTTTTTGATAAGGAAACGGGTGAAAAAGCCCATACCACGGTAACCAGCAGCGCCGCTATGATTACACCCGATACGGCACAGGTAAGCGGCCAACAGGATTTGCAGGTGGTCTCGCCTGAATTCACCCTGCAGGGCAAGGAATGGGTATGGGACTGGAAGCAGAATCGCCTGCTCATCCAGCAGGGCGTTCAACTGCGGCTCAAACAGCAATTGGACCCAATACTGCAATGAATATTTTCCCTGGTCTCCTGTTTTTCCTTTTTCTTCGTCCGTGTTCCACCTTACTGTTTACACCATGAGCCGCCTCTGTCGCATTGCATTTGTCCTGTTTATTCTCGGTTCGCTCGGAATGTCGTCTTCCTTTGCCAACCAATCAACCGACACCCAGATCGAATCCCAAAAACTGGAAATGACGGGCGAGGAAAACCGTACTGTGTTTCTCTTCTCAGGCTCCGTCAAAGTCACCGCCACCAACCTGACAGTCACCTGTGATCAATTGGAGGTACAGACCAAGAAAGAGGGTGAAGGTGAATACTCATTTGGACAAATTGGGCCTATTTTATCCATCACGGCCATCAAAAATGTGGTGGAAGATTTTATCAATAAGCG
>CAZYDZ010000185.1:0-3887 GCA_964646535.1 uncultured Opitutaceae bacterium | reverse complement strand
GCCTTGTTACTCCCCGATGAGGGGCGCATTGTGCTGACAGGCAACCCGATCGTACGCGATCGCCAGGGCGAAGTCAGCGGCGAACGTATTGTTCTCCTGCGCAACCAGCGGCGCGCCATCGTCGATGGTGGTGAAGGGGGAGGCCGTACGCGGGTGAAATTGGGACAACTGCCCGATCTCGGGTTCCAGGAGCCCAATACGGCTGAAGAGAAGAGCGCCGCCACAACCGAATCTTCCCCTGTGTCAGAAGCTCCCGCCACTTCTCAAGAACCATGAGCGTTTCCATGCAAGAATCTCAAACCAGCACGGGGGGCACCGTTTCGGCACACTGCCTGCGCACAGAGGAGCTGGTAAAAGATTACGGCAGCAAGCGGGTGGTCAACGGGGTTTCACTGGAAGTCTCGTCCGGAGAAATCGTCGGGTTGCTCGGCCCCAATGGAGCAGGCAAAACGACCACATTCTACATGACGGTTGGCCTGGTCAGACCCACTTCTGGCAGAATTCTGCTCAATGATCGGGATATTTCCTCCCTCCCGATGCACAAACGCGGTCGCGTGGGCCTCGGCTACCTGCCACAGGAAACATCGGTGTTCCGCAAGCTAAGCGTGGAGCAGAATCTGATGGCATTCGCGGAGACCCTTCCGCTCAATCGCAAGGACCGCCGCGACAGGGTCGAACATTTCCTTGATGATCTCGGTCTCACTCATCTCCGCAAGCAACGCGCCTACACATTGAGCGGCGGCGAACGCAGGCGGCTCGAAATCGCGCGGGCCCTACTGCTGAACCCTGGCTTTCTCCTCATGGATGAGCCGTTCAGCGGCGTTGATCCAATCAGTGTTCACGAAGTCCAGAAACTGATTCTGTCTCTCCGTGAAAAAGGGATCGGCATCCTGATCACCGATCACAATGTGCGGGAAACCCTGCGCGTGGTAGACAGGGCCTATCTGCTGCACGAAGGGAAAATACTCTCCGCAGGAACCAGCGATTTCCTGATCCAGGATCCTGCCAGCCGCAAATTCTATCTGGGAGAAAATTTTCTCCTGTAATGCTTCAATTATGCCTTCTCAATCTCTCCCTAAATACGTGGATTCTGTCACCGTTCGTCAGATCTTCGAGAGTTACGGCAAAGTACTCCAGCTCGATCTTGTCACGGGTCAGGAAGGTCTCGACCGCACCGTCCACGAAACAAGCCTCAACCGCCCTTCCCTGCCCCTGACTGGCTACTTCAAACACTTCGCAGCCAAGCGTATCCAGCTATTCGGCGCTGGCGAAATGGCTTATCTGAAAGATCTCAACGAAGATCGACAAACCGAGGTTCTCTCCGAAATCTGCCGACGACACATCCCCTGCATGGTGGTATCCCGCAACCTGGCTCCGACCAAAGCCATGCTGCGGGTCTGCGAGGAAGCGCAGGTCCCCCTCTTTCGCACGCCTCTCTCCACACGCATCTTCCTCTCTCATGCCGCCGTGCTGATGGAACGCAAATTCGCGCCGCGCGTCACCGAACACGGCACCACCCTCGATATCAAGGGTATCGGCACGCTAATCCGCGGGCGCAGCGGCGTGGGCAAAAGCGAGTGCGCATTGGCCCTTATCGAGCGCGGACACAGCCTGGTCGCCGATGACCTGACCTTCATCACACTGATCAATGACGACGAACTGATGGCGACCAGCAGCCACCTCAACCGCGGTTATATGGAATGTCGCGGACTGGGGATCATCAACATCTCCGAACTGTTCGGCGTACGCAGCGTGCGCAAGGAAAAGCGTATCGACCTGGTCGTCACCTTTACCGAGGGTAATGTCGACATGGAAGAGGACCGCACGGGACTGGAAGAAAACTTCTATAATATCCTCGATATTCACGTCCCCCATATAGAAATCCTGGTGCGACCTGGACGCGATATGGCCCGATTGGTTGAAGTGGCCGCACTGATCCAGGCTTCCAAACGAATGGGGCACAATTCGGCCAAGGAATTCAACGACCGACTGATCGCCGAAATGCAAAAGAACATTTCCCGGCCGTAACAAATTTTCTAATTTTTTCGCCTGGGTTTTTCGCTCCATACACATCACTTACGAAATCGTTTTTTTTCCATTTTTTTATTGCACCACCTCGAATCCCTCATGGTTAAGCCCACAATGGACATCCCCCAAACCTTCACTTTCTGTCACCAGTTTGTTAAGTCTTTTTCACCCAAAATACATTGTGAATAACCTGTGAGAAACTTCCTCTTGCCCAACGCTCCCGTTTCAGAAATGGATGTTGTCATGCAAGCCATCCAAAGCGAATCTTCTCCCCCCGCCTATCGCGGAATTCTTCTTCGACAAACACCTGAATGTTTGCCCCAAAACCTCATATCCACCTATAATAGAGGAACTTATACGGGCGAGAAGCAATCTTGTTTGCATCCCGAAGGTCGTATCGGCTAACTTCGATTCGCAACGGGTCTGTTCCCGCTGCGTGTATGACAACCCGTCCGCGGAGGTCATGACTATTTTTCTAACAATTTGTGAATAAAAGGATTTAGGTTACACTCATGTTACAAGAAACCATCATGGTTCAGGATTTCTGGCCCAAACTCCGGAATTCGTTGAAAGAACGCTTTGGAGAAGCCATTTTCCAAATGTGGTTCGACCAGTTGGAGTGCATGGAGTCCACTGATAACCGTCTCGTTATTAGTGTACCCAATGACTTTGCCAAGATATGGATTGAGGACAACTATCTGGAATTCATCCAGAAACAAGTGTCCACCCATGCCCCACAGGCTTTAATCGTAGAACTGCGCGTAGTTTCACAGGAGACAGCGGATACGGAAACCGAAGGGGGGGAGTCCACAGCAGCGATTGAAGAGTCCATAGCGCTCGCCAACCGCAGGGGCAACCCGCGTTCGCGCTTTCGCTCTCCAGGCACTTCTCTCAACGGGATCAACCCACGCAATACATTCAGCAACTTCGTGGTAGGCGCCAACAGCCAGTTCGCCCATGCCGCCTGCATCGCAGTGGCTAACGCCCCTGGTGCGGCCTACAACCCGCTGTTCTTGTATGGAGACTCGGGACTGGGCAAAACCCACCTGATGCATGCCGTGGCACACTGGATCGGCGAGAAGAACCCTGAAGCCAACATTCTCTACATCTCCTGCGAACAGTTTACCAACGAATACATCAAGGCGATTCAGGAAAACTCCACCCACCGCTTCCGCAATCGCTATCGCAATGTGGACGTACTGCTGATCGACGATGTTCACTTCCTTTCAGGCAAGGAACGCATTCAGGAAGAGTTTTTCCACACGTTTAATGAGCTGTTTGACAATCAGAAACAGATTCTGCTGACCAGTGACCGCCCGGTCTCCGAAATCGTGAAACTGGAAAATCGTCTGGTATCCCGTTTCCAAATGGGGCTGGTCGCGGATATTCAGGCGCCTGATGTCGAAACCCGCATGGCCATTCTGCGCAAGAAAGCCAACTCCCTGCAGTTCTCGCTTTCTGACGAAATCCTGCAATTCATCGCTGAAAAGGTTTCCCGCAACGTTCGCCGTATGGAAGGCGCATTGATCCGCGTCGGCGGTTATGCGGCGCTGGTGGGCAAACCGGTGACACTCGCAACCGTACAATCCCTGCTGACAGATACGCTGCAGGAAGAGGCGCTGGATCAGGTTACCATTGAGAAGATCCAGGCCCGCGTAGCAGATTACTACAAACTGAAATCTTCCGATATGAGCAGTAGACGGCGGCCCAACCATATCGCCCTGCCGCGCCAGATCGCCATGTATCTCTGCCGCAAACTCACGCGTCATTCCCTGCAGGAAATCGGGGAAGCCTTCGGCGGACGTCATCACGGAACGGTCATTCACGCCTGCGAAAACGTGGACAACCTGATGGATCAG
>CAZYDZ010000184.1:0-4862 GCA_964646535.1 uncultured Opitutaceae bacterium | reverse complement strand
GGTAAATCTAACTGTTCCCCACAAGGTGCTGGCATTAAAAGAGGTATGTGGCGCCACGGAGGAGAGTCTGGCAGTGAGGGCAATCAATACCCTGCACTGGCGGGATAACGGATATTTTGGATACAACACGGATGGTTACGGTTTGCGCGAGGCTTTGAAGCAGGAGCTGGATCTGACCCTGCAGGGAAAACATGTCGTGTTGTTGGGTGCGGGCGGAGCGGCGCGCGGCGCCGCACACATGATTTTGCAGGAAGGTTGTGCCAGCCTATGGATTGGCAATCGCAGTATGGACCGGCTGCAGGAGTTGATTGCAGCGCTGCATGCGCCTCAGGAATGTGAGATCCGCGGATTTTCCCTGCGGGGAGAATTGCCGTCTGATTTTCCGTCCGGGGGAGTGTTGATTAATGCGACATCCTGTGGGCTCGCGGCTGGGGATCCGTTGCCATTGGATTTGACTCGCCTGGCAGGGCAAGACTGGCGCGTTTACGACATGGTCTACAAGGCAGGGAATACACAATGGGTGCGCACGGCAAGGGATCTCGGATTGACGGCGGCAGACGGTTTGTCCATGTTGGTTCATCAGGGGGCGAGGGCGCTGGAAGTCTGGACTGGTAAACTCGTACCGGTATCGGTAATGTACGATGCCGCCCAACAGCAGTTATACCATGGAATATCTTGAATTGATCCGCGCGGAACACCCGTTCCTGACAACTTTGTTTGCCTTAGTGCTGGGAGGAATGGTCGGCAGTTTTTTGAATGTCTGTATTCTGAGAATTCCAGTGGGACGTTCCATTGTGTACCCGGGGTCGACCTGTGCCTGTGGTAAGGCGATACCCCTCTGGCACAATCTGCCCGTATTGTCCTGGTTGTTGCTACGCGGAAAAGCGGCCTGTTGCGGCGGCAGGATCAGTGTTCAGTACCCGATTGTCGAATTCCTGACAGCGGCTGTGTTTGCACACAGTTGGTATCACCTGTCTCCCGCATTGGCGATTGTAGGATGGATTCTGTTTGCATTTCTGCTGGTAGGTTCCTGGATTGACTGGGATTATTTGATCTTACCCGATTCGACTACGCTAGGACTGGTTTTCGTAGGGGTGATATTATCATTCCTGGTGCCTTCCATACACGGTTATGCCAGCGACATTCACTGGCTGGTTGCTGCCACACAGTCATTTGGGGTCTCCTTGTTGGGCATATTGATCAGTTCAGGGGTGATCCTGTGGGTGGCCCTGGTCGGGGAATATTTGTTGAAACGTGAAGCGGTCGGTTTTGGAGATGTCAAGTTACTGGGAGGAATCGGCGCCATGTTGGGCTGGCAGGGTGGCATGTTTGCCATATTTAGTGGCGCGTTGATTGGCACAGTTCTCATTGCCCTGCTATATCCGTTTTGGCGCTGGTGGCACGCGCGTCACCCGGGGCGGCAACTGGTGGGAAGTCGGGTCAGGGAAGAGGATTATCCTGAAGTGAACGGTGAAAATGGAGACGCGGTAATCAAAAGAATGGTCCCGTTTGGTCCATTGCTTTCTTTGGGAGCCTTGGTGTACCATTTCCTGTTGCGCGCAGAAGTGGATGCCTATCTCGCCGAAATCGGCCAGATGATCTACCCTTCGTTTTGACCACAAGGAATACAGAGGAACCACAGATTGGCGCAGATATAAAAATCATCTGAGTTTATCTGTGTCATCCGCGGTTTACTTCCCTTGGTGTCCTTTGGGTATTCGTGAGAGGCCTTTCTTCTTTTCCCCTCCGCGAAAATCTGCGGGGGGCTGGGGTTCCTTTTCTTGAATTGTACCATTACCATTTACTACCTGGGCTTGCAAGAGAGGGGGAAATGCTCTAAGTTACTGTCATTGGAATGGAAACCGTATTGGAACCAGTCATTCAGCCGAGGGAAGGCAATGAAACCCTGATCTGTCTCAGCGAGGCGGCGGGAGAAAAAGTGGCGCGGTTGCAACAGCGGGGAGAGGGAGGGGAATACCTGCGGGTGGCGATCACGGGTGGCGGTTGTAACGGATTGTCCTACAAGATGCGCTTTGTGAACGAGTGTAAAAAAGGGGATATTCTGGTGCGTTCACAGGGGGTAAAAGTATTGGTTGACTCCAAGAGCGCCCTGTATCTGCGTGGAACCCATCTGGACTTTTCCAGTAAACTGGTTGGTGGTGGTTTCAAATTTAGCAATCCCAATGCAAAATCCAGTTGTTCTTGTGGAGAAAGTTTCAGTGTTTAGTCTGAATATGATTGAACCCTGCCCGAAAATCGTTAGATCGTAGGAATCCTTTATGATCAATTATTGTACTGAATCCGGCGCATATCGCCGGGGATCCGCGAACTCTTGAATGGCTAACCAACCGTTTTCAAGTGGCCCCAGGCCCCACGGCAGGAAAAATTATAATTCCAGCCAGAATCAAGTTCGCAAGAACGAACGCATCCGATCACGCGAAGTTCGTGTGATTGGCCCTGATGCCAAGCAGATCGGGATTATGCCGACGCAGGAAGCCATTCGGCTTGCGCAGGAGCATGGCTTGGATCTTGTGGAGATTTCTGCAACAGCTACTCCTCCTGTCTGCCGTATTCTGGACTTCGGCAAGTATATGTACGAGCAGGGCAAGAAGCAGAAGGAGAGCAAGGGACACACTACCAAGGTGAAGGAGGTAAAGTTCCGTGTCCGTATTGATCAGCACGACTACATTACCAAGCTGCGCCATGCAGAGGAGTTTTTGCACAAGGGAAACAAGGTCAAGCTGACACTCAGTTTCCGCGGTCGCGAGATGGAACATACGGAACTCGGGTTTGAGACGATCCGACGGGCGATTGAGGACTTGTCCACCATGGGACACAACGATAGCGAGCCGCGCCTGGCAGGACGCAATCTGACAGTGATGATTTCCCCGTTGCCTGCCAACAAGCGCAAGCTCAAGTTCCATGTGTCCGAAGACGAGGTGGGCACTCACGGAGATCTGCAAGACGACGACGAGGATGAGGAATAAGAGGCCCCGGTCTCTTTGCAATATAGGGCTTATTAGGTTCCATGGGGCCTATAAGTAAGGTTGTATGAAGGGTTGGTTTACGGTTCTGTTGTGGATGTTATCGCAGGGTGGGTTCCTGCATGCGGATATTGTGTTTGAGATGATTCCTCTACGACGTCTGGCTTCGGACAGTGTCACCGTGGATTCCCTTCCTACCGGCGGGAAGAAATACGAGATGGTCATTCGCACGGCAAAGAGAGAAATCCATTTTCGGGAGGGTGACGCTTTTTTTCGCGTCGATGGTGTGAAGGTGGATTTGCCCTCAGCGCCAGTGTGGAGCGGGCATGATGGCGGGCTGGCGATTCCTCCTCAATGGAATCAATTGTATTTACAGCCTTTGTTAAATCCGAAATCCATATCACGTCCCGCAGATCGGGTTCCGATATTGTTTCTGGATCCAGGGCATGGCGGATCGCAACAGGGAGGGCGTGGACTGGATATCGGCTTGGTGGAAAAGGAATTGACGTTGAAAGTTTCCCTGTTGCTGAAGGATCTGATGGAAAAAAAGGGCTGGCAGGTGGTGCTGAGCCGCAACAAGGATCAGCCGCTTGGCTTGCAGGAGCGTACCAGGCTGGCCAATCAGGCCAACGCGGATTTGTTTCTCAGCATCCATTTCAATGCAGCAGCCAATCGGCAGGCGCGTGGGATTGAAATATTCACATTGCGTCCGGAGGGGGTGTGGATGGAAGGGAGCGAGGGGCCGTCGGTCATGCCTGGTAATCAGTTTAATGAGGAAAATCTGGTACTGGCCTGGCATTTGCAAAAAGCGGTGTTGGATACCGTGCAGTGGCAGGACCGCGGTGTGCGTCGCGGTAATTTTGTGGTTCTTAAAGAACTTGCCATGCCTGGCGTATTGGCCGAACTGGGCTTCCTGACACATACTGAAGAGGAAGCCCTGATTGCCCGTCCGGAGACATTACAGAAGTTGGCCGAGGGACTGCGCGATGGGTTGCTCGCCTGGTGGGACGGACAATAACGGAGTCCGATCACGAATGACCCTTGCGTGACAAAAAATCTTCTGTGGAAATCTGCGCCATCTGTGGTTTCTCTCCTCTTTGTGATTCCTTGTGTATTTTATGGTTAAAACTCTCCATTGGTCTCCCGTAACAAATAGGTTGCTTTTGGTGGGTAATCATTTTCCATTGTTTATTGAATGAAACGGGCGTTAATTACTGGGATTACAGGGCAAGACGGTAGTTATCTTGCAGAGTTGCTACTGGCGAAAGGCTATGAGGTTCACGGTCTGATTCGGCGTGCATCAAGCTTTAATACCCAGCGTATCGACCATTTGTTCAATGATCCCGGGATTAACGGGAAAACGCTGTTTCTGCACTACGCCGATCTCGCCGACTCCGTGCGCATGGTCAAGCTGTTGTATGAGCTGAATCCTGACGAGATATACAATTTGGCTGCGCAGAGTCATGTGCGTGTTTCCTTTGATGTGCCTGAATACACCAGTGATGTGACGGCAGTGGGGGCGTTGCGGATATTGGAGGCAATCCGCGAGGCGGGTTTGGATAAGAAATCACGCTTTTACCAGGCGTCGTCCTCAGAGATGTTCGGTAAGGTGCAGGCGGTTCCGCAGACGGAGACCACGCCGTTCTGGCCCCGTTCTCCGTATGCCTGCGCCAAGGTATTCGCGTATTGGGCGACGGTCAATTACCGCGAGTCCTATAATCTGCATGCCAGCAATGGAATTCTGTTCAATCACGAGTCACCGCGGCGCGGAGAGACTTTTGTGACCCGTAAGATCACCAGGGCGGCCACCCGTATTGCACAGGGTTTGCAGGACAAACTGGTGCTGGGGAATCTGGATGCCAAACGCGACTGGGGGTT
>CAZYDZ010000183.1:2154-4874 GCA_964646535.1 uncultured Opitutaceae bacterium | reverse complement strand
ATGCTCCTGTGTTATTGCAGGAAGTGCTGGAGGGGATGGCTGTGTCCAAAGGGGGCCGCTGGCTGGATGGCACCTTTGGCGGGGGGGGGCATACACAGGCGATTTTGCAGGCACATCCTGAAAACTATGTAGTGGCACTGGATCGCGATCCTGCAGCGTTGGTTCGCGCGCAGGAAGTGAGTGAGGGATTTGCTGCGCGATTCACTTTTGTGCGCGGCAATTTTTCGGAGTTGGGTGTGTGCGCCAAGGGACCATGGGATGGAATCCTGCTCGATCTGGGGGTTTCTTCGTTTCAATTGGATCAGGCAGAACGCGGGTTTTCGTTTCGCGAGTCAGGGCCTCTGGATATGCGCATGGATCCCGAGTGCGGCGTGTCTGCGCGGGAATGGCTGGCGAGTGTGAGCGAGGGTGAATTGGTGCGTGTGTTGCGTGAATACGGCGAAGAGCGTTTGGCGCGCCCGATAGCGCGCTCCCTGCTGGCGGCGAGGGACAAGGGAGAGATGGAAAGCACCACGGATCTGGCTGAAGCGGTGGAACGCGCGATACCCGCCAGGGTGCGCTATCAGCGTTCCATTCATCCGGCCACGCTGACCTTTCAGGCGATCCGCATTGCGATCAATCGGGAAATGGAAGAGCTGGAAACCGTGCTGCCAGTGGCATTTGAGCAACTGGCGAAAAATGGCAGGCTGGCCATTATCAGTTTTCATTCCCTGGAAGACCGCATGGTAAAACGTTTTTTCCGTCGGATGGCGGGACAGGCGGAGTCGCGCTGGGATTCCACACCAGCGGATTTTCGCACCGTGCGCGCACGCATTTTGACTCCCAGACCCATTGAGGCAAGCGAGGAGGAAATCATTCGCAACCCACGCAGTCGATCCGCGCGTTTGCGTATCCTGCAAAAAGGCAACCCTAACGATCATGACTAAATCATTCCAAACCAGTAGAACCAGACAGCTCTACGCTTCCCAGGGTAAACTGTTGCTGTTGGCCGTCGGTATCCTGATGGTACTCATCTCAATCGGTGTGTCTCAAGTGTGGTTACAACACATGACACAGTTGTCGTACGCGCGCATTGTCAGGTTGGAGAAGGACATTCAGGAGCAACTGCGCCGAACGGATACATTGGACAGTCGCATTGCCCAGGTGCAATCACCCGCGCGAATGGGCAGAGAGTTGGCCCGCATACAGTCACCGTTGCGTTTGCCCACCCCTGATCAGGTGATTCGCGTGAACGCGACAGAACTACAGGCATCCATTGAACGGCAGCCGCAACACCAGGCAGAGGACTCTGTGCTGGCACTGCTTCTGTCAGGCCGTCGGGAGAACCCTTGAAAACAGGCACGCTGTATCGAAAAGGTCGATTGTACATTGTAGCAGCATTTGTGCTACTCTGGTTTTGTGTGCTCGCAGGGAGGCTGGTGCAACTGCACATTCTGGATCGTCCCAAATTACTGGGACAGTTGGAAGGGAGTCGTAAAAAATTTGATGTGATTGAGGCGCGGCGCGGAATGATTCGCGACCGCAACGGCATTCCTCTGGCGATTTCCATTCCGCTTAGGGATATTGGTGTGGATCCTCATTCGCTGCGGGAGAGTGATCGGCATAAATGGCCTGAACTGGCTGGATTGTTGGGAATGGATTTGCGGGAACTGGAGCAGAAAATGGTGAGGCGTTATCGCAATGCGGGAGAGGATGACAAACCAGAGCCGATCCAGTGGAGCTTGTTGAAAAAGAGTGTGGAAGAGGATGCGTATCTGCGAGTGGAGGAGTTGGGAATCAAGGGTGTTTATGGTAACCGCACCTATGTCCGCAATTATCCGCATCGCGAACTGGCGGCTCATTTGATCGGTTTCATTAACAGGGAAGGCATTGCAGTCCAGGGGGTCGAGAGATGGCTCGATTTCTACCTGAAAGGATACAGTGGATGGAGGGAGGGAGAACGGGATGGCCGCAGGCGGGAACTGGCGCACTTTCGCACCAGGGAAATACCTTCAGCGGACGGTTATGATGTCGAATTGACGATCGACATTATGGTACAGAATGCGATTGAAAGGGAAATCGCTGCCTTGGTGGATGAGTGGAACCCGAAAGGGGTGACCATCATCGTTTCGGAGCCTGAAAGCGGGGAGATTCTGGGTATGGCCAGTTATCCCGCCTATGATCCGAACCATTTTGAGAAGTACCCGATAGACAGTCATCGCAATCGTGCAATCAGTGATATTTACGAACCAGGTTCCACCTTTAAGATCGTTCCGATTGCGGCGGCGCTGAACGAGCGTCTGGTTACTCCCGAGACGCAGTATGATTGCAGTCTGGAGGAAGCGGAATATCGGGGACGGATGATCAAGTTGCCGAAAAACTCCACACGGCGCCCGTATCATGAGATGACAGTCAGGGAGATCACCATGAAGTCCCTGAACAATGGGTCCGCGTTGATTGGCATGCACCTCGGGGAGCAGAAACTATACGAATATTCACATGCGTTTGGATTTGGTGAAGCGAGCGGTTTTCCGTTGTTGGGAGAAGTGAAGGGAATCCTGCATCCCGTATCGCGCTGGGATGGGTTGACCATCAGCCGATTGCCGATCGGGCACGCAGTCAGTGCCACACCACTGCAAACCCACTACGCGATGTCGGTCATTGCGAATCGCGGAGTATTGATGCAGCCGCAAGTACTACGCCGCGTAATGACCCAGGATGGCAAGGATCTTATGTTGGTG
>CAZYDZ010000183.1:1728-2144 GCA_964646535.1 uncultured Opitutaceae bacterium | reverse complement strand
TGTTGGTGAATGCCAGCTCGCGCCGCCGTGTGATTTCTTCGGAGACCGCGCGAAGCATGGCGGGGATGCTGGCGGATGTGGTGAGTTCAGAGGGAACGGGAGTACGCGCCGTAGTAAAAAATTTTAAGGTGGCGGGAAAGACGGGAACTACCCAGAAGCTGATCAATGGGAAATACTCCTCCCATCACCATGTTGCTTCCTTTGTGGGATTCTTTCCTGCGTCACAACCGCGTATTGTGATTTCGATCGTGGTGGATGAACCCAGTACGACGAATGTGGGGTATGGTGGTTCTGTGGCCGCTCCCAGTTTTCGCAGGATCGCAGAGTATTTAATCCAGTATTTACGCATTTCCACCCCCGATCCTTCTGATCAGTGGGTTGCACAAAGAGAACATTTTTAAACTATGATTGCCGGA
>CAZYDZ010000183.1:0-1718 GCA_964646535.1 uncultured Opitutaceae bacterium | reverse complement strand
GCCGTTCCCGTTATATCCCGTCCTGCGCGTCGCAGGAGAGGAAGTATCACTCGTATGAATTCATTTTCAACCAAGCCAACCGTGAATCTGAAAACCTTGCTCAAAGATATTCCTGTATTGCAGGTGGAAGGCTCCATGCAACGCGCGATTGGCAGTCTGGTAACAGACAGTCGCAGGGTTACCCGAGACGCCTTGTTTTTCGCATTGCCCGGGCATCGTACGGACGGAAACTTTTTTCTGCAGGAGGCGATCGACCGCGGTGCTGCAGTGGTGATTTCCGAGCAGCCCGTACGCCCTCATCCGCGTATTACCCACATTCAAGTGGAAGATTGTCGGAAAGCTCTGGCAACAGTGGCCAAGAGATTTTTTGGGCGGCCTGATGAGCACCTGTCGTTGACTGGAGTTACAGGGACCAATGGCAAGACCACCGTTACGACGATGTTGCACCATTTTCTTTCGGTACAGCGCTCAGCAGGATTGCTGGGCACCATTTTATATCGGGTGGGCAAACGTACTTTCCCTTCTTTTCACACGACTCCCGAGATTGTGGATACCTTCAGCATGTTGGCCAGTATGGTGGAGCAGGAGTGCAGTGAAGCCGTGATGGAAGTCAGTTCGCATGGAATAGATCAATTGCGGGTGGAGGGGATGCATTTTGATGTGGTGGCGTTCCTGAATCTGACCCAGGACCATTTGGATTATCACCAGACACTGGAGGAGTACTTTGAAGTAAAACAACGCCTGTTTAATGAGGGTACTGACGCGCTGCCGAGGCGCGCGGTGATCGGTGTGGATTCGGTATGGGGAAAGCGATTGCTGGAACGGGTGGATCCACGGGTGGGAGTGACTACGTTTGGTATTCGCTCGCATGCTGATTTCCAAGCAAAATGCATTTGTTTGAATGCGGCAGGCAGCCGCTTTCAGTTGCATTCTCCCGCGGGAGTCTTTGATGTGGAGACAGTGTTGTTGGGACACTACAACGTGGAAAATATTCTGGCTGCGCTGGCTATCGGATGGAACAGGGGATTGCGGGTGGAGGAGATGTTGCAGGCATTGCGTACTTTCCCGGGAGTACCTGGAAGAATGGAAACCATTGCCAACGATGGCGGGTTCAATGTAGTGGTGGATTACGCCCATACGGATGATGCACTAAGAAATGCCTTGTCCATGTTGCGCGAGATTACTCCGGGAAAAATCTATGTGGTTTTTGGTTGTGGCGGTAATCGGGATCGACGCAAAAGACCGTTGATGGCGAAAGCCGCAGAGGAATTTACGGATGCCTTGTGGGTGACATCGGACAATCCGAGATTTGAAGATTTGGATACGATTTTTGCCGATATGAAAGAGGGGTTCAGCGGTAGTAAACCAGTGAGCTGGGTAACAGACCGTCGACGCGCCATCAGCCTTGCATTGGATCAGTGTCAGACGGGAGACTGTTTATTGATCGCGGGCAAGGGGCATGAGACTTACCAGGAGTTTGCGGGTACCGTGACCCCGTTTGACGATCGCCAGGTTGTACGCGAACTTCTTACGGTGAAAGGAATTGGCCGTAAATGAAGACCTGGTCTCCCGCATTATGGGCGCTCTGGACTGAAGGAGTCTGGCGTGGTATCCCCCCTCAGAGGGTTGTCGGGATCAGTTTGGACAGCAGGCGCATACGCGGAGGGGAAGGCTTTATCGCATTGCGTACGGAAGCCAGGGATGGACATGATTTTCTC